>JAOUJU010000262.1 GCA_029883045.1 Rhodospirillaceae bacterium | reverse complement strand
AATCAGGTTTGATTTGCATCGCCCAGAAGCACCGTTCATTGCAAACTTGGGAATGGATTTTGCTTCTATTATGTCGGCAGAGTATGCCGACAAAATGATGAAGGCAGGCACACCTGAAAAGTTTGACCTTAACCCTGTCGGCTCTGGACCGTTTCAATTGGTAAGCTACCAAAAAGATGCAACCATTCGCTTTAAGGCGAACCCTAGTTATTGGGAAGGCAAAGCCGCGATTGATAATCTTGTGTTTTCCATCACAACAGATGCTTCGGTTAGGTATCAAAAACTGAAAGCTGGCGAATGTCATTCAATGCCGTATCCAAACCCTGCCGACCTAGAGGCAATGCGTAGCGACCCCAAAGTCAACCTTATGCAACAAGAAGGTCTTAACGTTGGGTATCTGGCATACAATACAGCTAAAAAACCGTTCACCGATGCGCGCGTTCGCAAAGCATTAAATATGGCAATTAACAAACCAGCCATAATTGATGCTGTTTTCCAAGGGGCCGGTAAAGTAGCAAAAAACCCGATACCGCCAACCATATGGTCATACAATAACGCAACAGTGGATGATCCGTATGATCCGGACGCAGCAAAAAAATTGTTGGCCGAAGCAGGGGTATCTGGACTTAAAACCAATATATGGGCAATGCCAGTGCAACGCCCGTATAACCCAAATGCAAGGCGCATGGCCGAAATGATCCAGGCAGATTGGGCCAAGGTTGGGGTAGCCGCCGAAATTGTAAGCTTTGAATGGGGCGAATATCTAAAGCGTTCCAAAGAGGGCGAGCATGACAGCGTATTGCTAGGCTGGACTGGTGATAATGGCGATCCGGATAACTTCCTTGCTGTATTGCTTGGCTGTGATGCGGTCGGTGGTTCCAATCGTGCGCAATTTTGCGACAAGGAATTTGAAGGCTTAATTCAAGCAGCTAAAATTACCAGTGACCCCGCAAAAAGAACTGCGCTTTATGAAAAAGCACAGCTGGTGTTTAAAAAGCAGGCTCCGTGGGCAACTATTGCGCACTCAGTTGTTTTTGAACCGCTTCGCAAAGAAGTTCAGGGATACAAAATAGACCCATTTGGCGGCCATAACTTCTATGGCGTCAGCCTTAAATAAGCTGAAATAAGCTTGTTTGAAAAAATATAGAGAGAGGCCTTTATTATAAAGGTCTCTCTCCTTTTTCTTTGGGCTATACTTATATTATGTTCAGATTCCTTCTTTTACGAATTGCGATGCTGGTGCCCACATTTATTGGGGTGAGCATTATTGCATTTTCTTTCATTCGTGTGTTGCCGGGCGACCCTATTGAACTGCTGGCGGGTGAACGTGGCATTGACCCTGAACGTCATGCGGAATTAATGGCGCAATTTGGTTATGACAAACCGATAATCGAACAATATCTCACTTTTTTAATGAATCTTCTGCGTGGCGACTTGGGTAATTCCATTGTTACCAAGCAGCCGGTTTTTGATGAGTTCATGACTTTATTTCCGGCAACATTGGAATTGTCGTTTGCGGCAATAATTTTTGCTGTGGCAATCGGGCTTCCGGCTGGAATTATTGCAGGCGTAAAGCGTGGATCAACATTTGATCATGCGGTTATGTCAACTGCATTGGTTGGGTATTCGATGCCAATTTTTTGGTCCGGTCTCTTGATGATACTTTTGTTTTCCGGAATTTTGGGGTGGACTCCGGTATCGGGTAGAATTTCTGTAATGTATTATTTTGAGCCCGTAACAGGGTTTATGTTGATAGATAGCCTTCTTTCAGGTGAAGAAGGCGCATTTAAATCATCGATTATTCATTTAATTTTACCGACAATAGTTTTAGGCACTATTCCATTGGCCGTTATTGCAAGACAGACGCGATCGGCGATGTTGGAAGTCTTGGGTGAAGATTATGTAAGAACCGCACGGGCTAAAGGATTGCCGCCCATGCGAATTATCGCAATTCACGCACTTAGAAACGCACTAATACCCGTTGTAACCACTATCGGACTTCAGGTTGGCGTGTTGTTGGCGGGTGCAATTTTAACCGAAACAATCTTTTCGTGGCCTGGAATAGGGCAGTGGATGATTCATTCAATTTCCAGGCGCGATTATCAATCGGTTCAGGGTGGATTGATAATGATTTCAATAATAATAATGCTGGTGAATCTTATTGTTGATTTGTTGTATGGGCTAATTAACCCACGCATTCGGCACACACGTTAAGGGTTTGATTTAATGAGCGGCGAATTGGAAAACAAAATAAAAGATACCTCGTGGCCGCGGCTAAGGGAATTTTGGTATTACTACAGCGAAAATAAGGGTGCCGTTGCGGGATTAGTAATAATAATTCTTATTGCATTAACTGCCATTTTTGCAGATGTCTTAGCGCCCCATCTTCCAAGCGAACAATACCGCGAGCATTTTTTAAAACCGCCCGCATGGCAAGAAGGCGGAAGCTGGGAATTTGTTCTTGGCACAGATGCGGTTGGCCGGGACATGCTATCAAGACTGATGCATGGCGCACGCTATTCATTATTTATCGGATGTATTGTTGTTACATTATCACTTGTTTCAGGAATAACACTTGGGCTTATTGCTGGTTTCTTTAGGGGCGCTGTTGATATTGCCATCATGCGGATAATGGATGTAATTTTGGCTTTTCCCAGCCTTTTGCTAGCATTGGTAATGGTGGCAATATTGGGCCCCAGTCTTACCAATGCGATGATAGCAATTGCGCTGGTGTTGCAGCCACATTTCGTAAGGCTTACACGCGCGCAAGTAATTTCTGAAACTTCGCGCGATTATGTTACTTCTGCGCGGGTTGCTGGTGCCGGAAAAATGAGATTGATGTTTGTAACTCTGCTGCCGAATTGCATGGCACCGTTAATTGTGCAAGCAACCCTTAGTTTTTCATCGGCAATTTTGGATGCTGCCGCTTTGGGCTTTCTCGGTATGGGGGCCCAACCACCAACCCCTGAATGGGGCACATTATTGGCTGATGCCCGTGAATTTATTTTAAGCGCATGGTGGGTAGTTACGTTTCCGGGGCTAGCA
>JAOUJU010000261.1 GCA_029883045.1 Rhodospirillaceae bacterium | reverse complement strand
GTGGTAAAATTCTTAACGTGGCATCAGCTACGGCTGATAAAAAAAATGCCAATCAAGAACTTTCCGATCTGGTTGAGGCTCTTGGTTGTGGTTCTGGTAAAAACTTCGATGAAACCGCGCTTAGGTATGACCGCATAATCATAATGACCGATGCCGACGTTGATGGGGCACATATTGCATCGCTTTTAATGACGTTTTTTTATCGCGAAATGCCAGCCCTTATTGAACAAGGCCATTTATTTTTAGCCCAACCCCCGCTTTATCGCATTAGTGCCGGGGCAAACGTGGAATATGCCCGCGATGATGCCCACAAGGACGAATTGATAAAGTCTACATTCAAGGGAAGAAAAGTTGATATAAGCCGATTTAAAGGATTGGGTGAAATGCCCCCGGCGCAACTAAAAGAAACAACCATGAACCCAGAAAAAAGGATCCTGCTTCGGGTTACGGTTCCCGGTGGTCACGGTGAAGAAGACTGGGACGACCAACACGACACCGCCGAACTGGTTGAAAGCCTTATGGGTAAAAAGGCTGAACTGCGTTATGCCTATATTCAAGAGCACGCCCGTTTCGTGCAGGACATAGACGTTTAATATTTTTTTCAGGATATCTAAAATTGGTTGATTATGACGCAATTATCATCGGCGCAGGTGCTGCCGGGTTTATGTGTGCAATCACCGCATCCAAGCGTGGTAGAAATATTCTTCTGCTGGACCATTCGGATAACATTGGTGAAAAGATCCGTATATCTGGTGGCGGGCGGTGCAATTTTACCAATTTAGGCGCAGGACCAAAAAATTATATTTCTGCTAACCCTAAATTTTGTATTTCTGCTCTTAAGCAATTTGGTCCTGATAAATTTGTTTCAATGGTTGAAAGTCACAACATTGAATATTTTGAAAAAACAATGGGTCAATTATTTTGCACAGGTTCCGCCACACAAATTATTGAAATGCTAATGTCTGAATGTAATGATTCTGGGGTTGTGGTGCGCAACCCAGTCAAAGTTGAAAAAATAATAAAAAATGATACAGCGTTTTCCGTCAAAACAGACAATGGTGATTTTCAAACAACCTCGGTTGTTGTTGCCACTGGTGGTCTTTCCATACCCAAAATTGGGGCAAGCGATTTTGGCCATCAGATAGCACGCGAATTCGGACATGACATAATTCCAACTAGCCCTGCCCTTGTTCCGTTCACATTTTCTGGTGACGCGCTAAAATCCATGAGCACCCTTTCCGGCATTTCTGTTGACGCAACCATTAACTGCAACGGTGCTAACTTTTCCGATGGATTGTTATTTACCCACCGGGGATTAAGCGGCCCGGCGATATTGCAAATATCAAGTTATTGGAGCCATGGTGATGAAATATCAATTGATTTAGCGCCATCAATTGATGTGTTCGCCAAACTGAAATTGGCAAAGGAAAAAACCCCAAAACAATTGCCGCAAACCGTGCTTTCGGGAATTCTTTCAAAACGTTTGCTTCAGGGCATTATTGATGAAATGGGCTTTAACCAAACTATTGGGCAAACGTCTGATAAAAACTTACAAATTCTTGCAGATAGAATAAATAACTGGCGCGTCACCCCCGCCGGGGTCGAAGGTTACCGCACCGCCGAAGTTACCAGAGGCGGGGTTGATACCAATGGGCTTTCATCAAAAACCATGGAATCAGAAAAGGTGGCGGGATTATTTTTTATTGGTGAAGTTGTAGACGTAACCGGGCAATTAGGCGGTTATAACTTTCAGTGGGCATGGTCATCAGGATTTGTTGCCGGGCAGTATATTTAAGAAATATATTTAAAAAGTTTCCAAATGTTCGCGCAAATGGCGAACAGTGGGAAAGCGTTCGAGTATAAGATCACGGCGAAGACCGCGACATATATCCTTAATTTCCTGCGGGGCCTTGGCGTACCATTTGTTGCCGCCAACAGCTTCGTGCAACAGGGTAATGGTGTCTTTGATGTCTTCCTTGCGTCGTTCTTTATTAGACCGGCCCAAGTTATAAAAATCGACCAGTTTTACATCGAAGAAAATTCCTTGCGGCCTGATAAGTATATTTTCCGAATGAATATCGCCGTGATATTCATTTTTCCAATGAATTTCTTCTAGCCCAACAACCAACGCATAAATCAGGCTTAGTGCTTTGTACGGCGGCATACGTTTGCCCGGGTGGGAAGCGATGTATTTGGAAAGAATAATTCCATCAACATATTCAGATATCAAACAGGTTACCGCGTGGCGTTTAATGCGCAAAGTTTCAACGTGATGGTATTGAATTACAATTGAACAATCACGTAGCATTTCCAGCTTGCGGGCAAAATTCATTGCATCGCTATCATTTTCATTGCGATGCGGATAATACAATTTTGCGGTGCGTGGAACGCCTGTCCTGAACTCGGTTACTTTGTAAACTTCACCCTCGTAACCGCCACCCAAAAAGCTTTCAACTTCGTAGGTGCCGCCGATTATCCGACCAGGCTGAAGATCGAATTTTTCAATTTTGGGTGGTTTTGTCATTTTTTGGATCACCTGTTCATGATGTCCATTTTACTATGCTTATTGCACAAAGTGCGCAAGTATTTTTAGGCTGATTTTTTTATCTTAGATGCTAGCTTCGGGCTTTATTAGTGCGCCGTACATATTGTCAGAAGTTGGCAGCCTGTAAGTCAGCCCTGCCTTAACCTTGAACCCCGCCAAGCCCGCCATTTTATCAAGAGTTTTGGGTGTGAAATAGTTAAGGTGATCGGGGTAGCGCATACCACACCACTTTGCCCCCATGACTATGCGGTTGATGCTGGCAAAATTAGGCACCTTTACAATCGCGACCCCACCCGGGCGAAGGGTTCTAAAAAGTTCGCGCAACACCCCCAGCGGGTTCATTTCGTGCTCAAGGTATGATCTTAGTGTGGCGCCCGAAAAAAAATCATCGGGAAATGATTTTAACCCATCTATTGTGGGGGCATTGATGCAGCGACCGCCACTAAGCGATAGCCTTTCGTTGGCCGCCGTAGCCAGCTCGGTTGATATTTCAACTCCATAGGGGCTGAAGGTTTCGG
>JAOUJU010000260.1 GCA_029883045.1 Rhodospirillaceae bacterium | reverse complement strand
CGTAAAACAAAAAAAATGGTGGGTATGGCCGGGTACAACTGATTTAATAGTATCGGAATATAATAAATTTATTTTAGCATGGCTAAGGCACCTAGCGCGCAAGGTTTTGGTAATCAGGCCACATACGGTTAATTCACAAAAATAGTTTAAGGCAGGCATTATGGCCATTCGCTCATTTATTTATAACGTCTTGTTTTTTGCCACCTGCGGGTTCATGGCTATTGTATTGGTGCCGTTAATTATATTTCCCCGAAGCGTTATACAAAAAGCAATAAAGCTATGGACCACAATGTTGCTTTGGCAATTGCGCGTGGTAACAGGGCTAAAACACAATGTTGTGGGCATTGAAAATATTCCAAAGGGTCCGGTGATATTTGCCAGCAAACATCAATCAGCATGGGATACGGGAATTTTTCATCAATGTATTGATGATCCGGTTTTTGTGCTTAAACAAGAATTGGTAATGATACCGTTTTTTGGCTGGATTCTTTTGCGTGCGGGCTCAATCGCGATTGACCGCAAAGGTGGGGCAAAGTCATTAAAAAAAATGCTCAATGGCGTTACAAGCGCACTGGAACAGGGTCGAAAAATTGTAATTTTCCCCGAAGGAACCAGAACCGCGCCGGGTGCTACCCACCCATACAATCCGGGTATCGCCGCAATTTATCGTGGTGCGAACGTTCCGGTGGTTCCGGTGGCACTTAACTCTGGCTTGTTTTGGCAGCGCCGCAGTTTTTTAAAACGCCCCGGCGTTATAACCATTGAATTTCTTCCACCGATTGAGCCGGGATTAGATAGAAAAGAATTTATGACCCAATTGCAATCTCGCATAGAAAGCGCGTGTGCACGCCTAAATACCCAAGGCCGGGCGCAAAATCCCCATGCCTTGCCACCAGCAGATGGGTAATATTTAAAATTAGAAAAAATGCCTTTGCGTGTGGATATTCCTCCCTGTTAGACATGGGGAAAACTATTAAAATAAAAGAAAATCCCCGCAATTGCGGGGGTTTTTTAGGGCTTTATGGTTATTGCCAACGGGATAACCGTGTGGAAACATATAGTGAACATTAATCGAAAAAAGGTTATAATCCCTTTCCTTGGGTTATGCTCAAAACGCCAAAACGCCAAAACGAAAGTTAGAAAAACCGCCATGTCACAACATTCAACAATTTCCCAACACATCTGGGATATGAAATATCGTCTGAAAAACCCAAACGGTGAAGCGGTTGATAAAACCGTTAATGATACTTGGGCGCGGGTGGCGGATGCTATTGCTGCAACTGAAACTGACCCTGAAAAATGGGCACCTGAATTTCTTGCGGCACTACAAGATTTTAAATTTTTGCCCGCAGGGCGCATCATGGCTGGTGCTGGGGCGGGGCGCAAAGTAACGCTGTTTAACTGTTTTGTTATGGGTGCGGTCGAAGATTCCATGGAAGGTATCTTTGGCGCCCTTAAAGAAGCCGCCCTTACCATGCAACAGGGCGGTGGTATTGGCTATGATTTTTCAACCCTTAGACCCAAAGGTGCACGGGTAAAAAAAATAGGTGCCGATGCTTCTGGCCCTCTTTCGTTCATGGATGTCTGGGACGCCATGTGCCGCACCATAATGAGCGCCGGTTCACGCCGTGGCGCAATGATGGGGGTCATGCGTTGTGACCATCCTGATATCGAAGCCTTTATTGAAGCAAAACAAGAACCGGGTCGGTTGCGTATGTTTAACCTTTCGGTTTTGGTTACCGATCCGTTTATGGATGCGGTTAAAGCGGGCGAAAACTGGGATTTGGTTTTTGACGGTGCGGTTTATAAATCAATTCCGGCGCGCGATTTGTGGGATAAAATAATGAACGCAACTTACGCCTATGCGGAACCGGGGGTAATTTTTATTGACCGCATTAACCGTCTTAACAACCTTAATTATTGCGAAACAATTTCTGCTACTAATCCTTGCGGTGAACAGCCATTGCCGCCGTATGGTGCGTGCCTGTTGGGATCGGTAAATCTTGCACGCTTGGTGGAAAATCCATTTAGCGAAAATGCCGAAATAAATACTGATGCATTAATTAAACTTGTAACCACCGCCATTCGTATGATGGATAACGTAATTGATGTTTCCAAATTTCCATTGCCCGAACAAGAAAACGAAGCCCGCGCCAAACGCCGCATTGGTCTTGGCATTACTGGCCTTGGCGATGCGTTAATTATGGTGGGTGCGCGTTATGGTTCGGCCCAAGCTGTGCAAATAACCGAAACATGGATGAAAACAATTGAGCGTGCGGCTTATCTGGCTTCAACCCAATTGGCCGCAGAAAAAGGCGCGTTTCCCCTTTATGACGCTGATAAATACCTTCAAGGGGAAATGATCAAGCGTCTTGATAAAGATGTGCAAGATGAAATAAAAAAACACGGTATTCGCAACGCGCTTATTACTTCTATTGCACCGACTGGAACCATTTCAATTTTTGCCGATAATGTTTCTAGCGGTCTAGAGCCGGTGTTCAGCTTTAAATACACCCGTCATGTATTGCAAAATGATGGCACCCGCAAAGAAGAAGACGTAACTGATTATGCTTATAAATTGTATAAAAAAATTCATGGTGAAAATGCACGCTTGACCGATGCCTTTGTTGACACCCAAAGCCTTAGCCCGCGTGACCATTTGGTAATGCAAGCAGCGGTGCAAAAATATGTTGATAGCTCAATTTCTAAAACCATTAACGTGCCCGAAGAAATAGCCTTCGATGATTTTAAAAATATCTACATGGAAGCATTTGATCTGGGGCTAAAAGGCTGCACCACGTACCGTCCCAACGATGTTACCGGTGCGGTGCTTGAAGTGCGGGATAAAAAAACTAAAACCCAGCCGGAACAACAAACATTGCCGTTTGACCAGCCGATTGCTACACCGCCGGGTGAAAATGAAAATGCCCCGCCTAACGTGCACCACCTAACTAAAAAGCTAGAACGTCCGGGTGGGCTAGATGGCCATACATATAAATTGCGCTGGCCCGAAAGTGATCATGCACTTTACATAACAATCAACGATATTGTTGATGACAGCGGACGTGTTCGC
>JAOUJU010000259.1 GCA_029883045.1 Rhodospirillaceae bacterium | reverse complement strand
AAATGCCTCTTCACTTAAAGCTTGGCCTATACCGCCCAATAGGTTTTCTTCGAATTCTAGCAGCGGTGGCTTGACGCGCTGGTATCCCCACGAAATAAAAACATTCATAAGCGATTGGATAGCATCTGCCTCCATTGCGGCTTCTGGTGGAAGCCCGTCTTGCATTCCAGCTGGAAGCAACGCCTTATCAAGAGAATTATTCATGGTGGTGTTAGTCGCCCAAAAGCCTAAAGGATTGAAGTGAAACTTAGAAGCTAACAAAAATAACAGTGTTTCCCATTTTTAAAAAACAGCCTTTAAAAAAATGGCATCAAATTTGCCCGCTTAAGCCTCTGCGCCTGCCCAAAAGCAAGCCAATAGCTTAGTAGCGAAAATAACGCCACCCCGCAAGCGCGTGCGGGAATAACCTATCCCAATTGGCAATTTTTAACCATTTTAGAGGCGTTTTCACCATATTTCACCTCACCACCACAATAGGGCCTAATTGCAATAAAATGGGCATTTGGCTTGATAATTAACTTCATGTGGTGTGGCTAACGCATTGTTAACCATGGATACGTTCTAATGATGGAAAGCTAAGGCACAAAAAGCCCATTAGGAGAAAAACAATGACCCAGATATCAGCTTCCATGTGGAACGAAGTAAGAATCCACAAGCCTTTAATATCCGGATATGGATTTTTTGCCATCGGTATTTGCACCGGGCTTGCTTCTGGATTCGTTGGAATACTGCTTAGCGCTTAAAGCGCATACCAACGCTTTGCCGCGACAATCATTTAGTTCTTATTGTTTTTGTGAAAATCGGTTCCAACAAATTTAACCAATATTTCAACGCTCTGGTTTTTGCGCTTTATTTTTAGCGGCAACCATGTGCCGGGCAAGACAGCATTAATCGTATTTATTAAATCTGCTGGGGTTTGCGTCTTTTTACCGGCCGCTTCAATTATTATATCATCTTTTATAATTCCGCCAATTGCAGCAATGCTTTTTTCAACCACATCTTTTACTAAAACCCCGTCTTTGCCCTGCTCGATAAAAACGCCCAGTTTTGGTTTTGTTGGGTGAGGGGTCTCGCTAAATGTTGGGGTGCCGAAAATTGCATCGGCAACAGCAATGCCCCCCTGTTTTGTTTGGGCGCAATTTGTATGCTCATCCCACGGAACAAGGCTGGTTACATTATAAACCCCCAATGATTTAAGTTGCTGCAATACACCAAAGCCGTAATCAACGTGACCACGCCCGATTATATTTATAATTATTGGGTTTCTTCCGCTAGCTTGTTCAGACTTCAGCTTTTTTGATATTGCTTCGGCAAATGCCATATCCCATGTCAGTTGCGCATCAACGAAATTATTAAATTTAGGGTTATTCTTGGTTGACTGGGCTTGCCCATTTTTGTCTTTTCCCTTTTCATGTTCATTAAAAACTTGCTCAAGGATTTTTAGATAACCAGAAGCAGCAGGCGACGGATCGCTAATTCCACGGCGTTCAGTTTCATTTAACCCAGCCCAACCATTTTTAGAAACGCTGTTTATAAGTTCACGCTCAACGTTTAGCGCAACCATGGGGACGCGGTTAATTCTGGCAAAATTAAATAATTCCATATAAAGGTTTTTATCAAAACGCCAAAATTCGTCCCAGCCTGATAGCTTAATAAATTCATGTTCGCTTAATTCGTTATTAACCCATCTATCTAACACGTCTTGCTGTGCGCGGGGAAAAGATTCAAATCCCAAAATAATATTAGGATTGAGCAAGTGAATTTGCGCAATGGTTTGCAGTTGCCAAAGGTGATGGTTGGGGTTTGTGTGCTCTTCACCCAAAAGCACAACCGAACGGCTGGCGGCATTTTTTATAATTTTCTGGGTTGAAGCATAAGCGCCAGTTTTTAGGTCTAACCAATGTCCCGACGCAACGCATTTTGCCCCATCACGCAAAGACAGGTTGGATTTAACAGGTGCGCATGCCGCAAGAGCCAAGAATAAAAGCATAATCAAAGCTGGCGTTTTTCCGGTCTGCAATTTTGTGTCATTCATATTATGATTATTGCATCATTGAGCGGTGAACGTATAGCGCATACATTAAATTACTATTTGGCAAAATAATTCTTGAGGGAAAAATGCACAACAAAGGTACCGTTGCCGCTGGGGATACGCATACCGCCAATGCTGCCGGGGAAATCTTGCGTGCAGGCGGCAATGCGTTTGATGCTGCCCTAGGCGCGTTGTTGGCGGCCACACAAGCAGAACCAGTGCTGGCATCGCTTGGCGGGGGCGGGTTTTTACTGGCTCGTCAGGCTGGCGGCAAAGCAAAGGTTTTTGATTTTTTTGCCCATACCCCGCAAGCAAGAAACGAAGAAGGTGATCTTCACCCGGTTATTGCCGATTTTGGAACGGTGCAGCAGGAATTTCATATTGGCCAGGGCTCAATTGCGACGCCGGGCGTGGTAAAAGGTATTTTTTCCATTCATGAAAATCTTGGTCGTATGCCGTTGAGCGAAATTGCCGAACCAGCAATTCGTTTGGCCCGCGAAGGCGTAAAAATCTCACCATTACAAGCATACATTTTTGATGTTGTAAGCCCAATTTACACATCAAGCCAAAGCACCATGGGGCTTTATGCCAGCCCCAAAGATAACCAACGCTTGTTGCGCGAAGGCGAATTGTTAAAAAACCCCGACTTTGCAGATTTTCTTGATGTATTGATGCGTGAAGGTTCTGATCTTTTTTATAAGGGTGAGATTGCCAAAAACATTTCGCGCGATTGCACGGAGCAGGGCGGCCATCTGCGTATGAGCGATTTCGAAAAATATTCGGTATTCATTCGTGAACCGCTTTCAATTTCATACAACGGGGCAACAATCCTTACTAATCCACCACCCTCAACTGGCGGAATCTTAATTGCCTTTGCCCTAAAGCTGTTAGAAAAATCATCTTTGCAACAATTTGGCTTTGGTTCGGTTGAACATATTGAATTGTTGGCCACGGTCATGGGGCTTACCAATCAGGCACGGGTTGAATGCGCCCTGGGGCAAAATGAAAGCGCACCTGAAATTTTGCTTGATGATGATTTTGT
>JAOUJU010000258.1 GCA_029883045.1 Rhodospirillaceae bacterium | reverse complement strand
ATTTGCCATTTCATGAATTTGGCTAGCGGCCAGCTTTGGCGTGAAAACATCTTTCGACATATCGCGCGCCCGCGCGGTGGTCGCAAACACATGGCCAAGGTCGGCAATGGCGTCTTTGGTGGTGTCAAATACTTGTACTTTATCCAACACCACATCCGCCCCCGATGACGGTGGATAGGCACGCACGTTAGGCCAGCCATCGCGTGGGCGCACTAGGCGCAGATCGTACAGTTCTGAATTAAGCATGGCGCGCGCCACCATGCCTATGTTTTCGGCCATTTGCGCCTCAACCAAAATTATCGCAGGCGCATGGCTAACCTGTTCAGATTTTTTAGCTGCGGTTTTTTTTGCTGGACGGCGAACGCTGGTGCTGGTTGCGCTCATGATATCAGCTTGCCTCTACTATCCCGGCAGCACTAACACCTTGCGTATGAAGCATATAAACAATGGAATCACGAAGCGCATTATATGATGCATCAATAACGTTGGGCGAAACGCCAACCGTCGACCAGTGATTCCCGTTATCATCGGTTGATTCTATCATAACCCGGGTAACGGCAGCGGTAGCATCGGTTGGGCTAAGGATACGTACCTTGTAATCAACCAACCTAAGTTGCGATAACGATGGATAAAGCCTAAGCAAAACTTTGCGCAAAGCCGCATCCAGCGCATTAACCGGGCCGTTACCTTCGGCCACAGCCATTTCTTCGCTTCCGCTTTTAAGTGATATTTTTACTGTGGCTTCCGACAGGGTAATCAAATCGCCCTTGGCATTCCAACGACGTTCATCAATAACGCGAAAACTGTTGCAGTGAAAATAATCGGGAACGGTTCCTAATGCGCGCCGCGCCAGCAATTCAAAGCTTGCTTCTGCACCATCATAGGCAAAGCCTGCCATTTCATTTGCTTTTACTTCTTCTAAAATGCTTGCGATGCGTTTGTCGTTAGGGTCGACATCAAGCCCAATTTCACGAAAACGCGCAACCATGTTTGAACGCCCAGCCTGATCGGAAACAACAATATGGCGATGGTTGCCAACGCTTTCGGGGGCTATGTGTTCGTAACAGGTGGGGTCTTTTTCTACTGCCGAAACGTGCAGGCCACCTTTGTGGGCAAACGCTGATTCACCAACGTAGGGCGCATGACGGTCAGGTGCGCGATTAAGCCGTTCATCAAGCATACGCGAAACATGGGTTAAGTGTTTTAAGCCCACGTCATTTACCCCAGTAGCAAAACCCATTTTCAAACTAAGGGTTGGTATTAGGCTGACAAGGTTGGCATTACCGCACCGTTCACCCAAACCATTGATTGTGCCTTGTACTTGGCGGGCGCCAGCGCGAACCGCTGCCAAAGTATTAGCCACTGCATTTCCGGTATCATCATGACAATGAATACCAATTTTTTCGCCCGGTACTATCTTGGTAACCGCGCCGACAATTTCTTCGACCTCAAACGGTAACGTTCCGCCATTCGTATCGCACAGCACCACCCAACGGGCTCCACTATCGGTCGCTGCCTTTACACAAGATATGGCAAATTCGGGGTTTGCCTTGTAACCATCAAAAAAATGTTCGGCATCAAACAATACTTCTTTGCCCTTGGCCGTTGCGTGTTTGATTGAATCTGAAATCATGGCAATGTTTTCGTCATTGGTAATTTCCAATGCAACAGAAACATGGTGATCCCATGTTTTTCCGACCATGCAAATTGCATCTACCCCCACATCAAGCAGTGCGCTAAGGCCGGGATCATTGTCGGTGCTGCGCCCAGCCCTACGTGTCATCCCGAACGCACTAATGCGTGCATGTTTTGTTTTTGGCAAATTGGCAAAAAAAGCATCGTCGGTTGGGTTGGCACCGGGCCAGCCGCCCTCAATATAATCTATACCCAATGTATCCAATTCGCGCGCGATGGCTTCTTTATCGGCAGGACTAAAATCCACGCCTTGGGTCTGCGCGCCGTCGCGCAGTGTGGTATCGTAGATGTAGACTCTTTCCTTGGCCATTTGCCCTAATCCGTTTAGTCGAGGGGTCGCCCCGATGATATATTGTCTATTGTGTAATATTACCTAGTATTGGCTGTTTTTTATCGCAAACTACCCGTAAATTAGCTTGTGAAACCGCGAGAATGCCGAATAATGTCCTTTGATACAAGGGTTTCCCTACCATATGGTGCTGATATGTGGCAAAGCTGCCTTGGCTGATGGCGTTTAAGGGGCTATTCTCGAAATCTACAAGGCCCGACAACCCAAGTTGGGCCGTGCTGTTATGCAGGGTTTGGCCCACCCAGCATTTGGCCAGTGATCGTTTTTTTGAGGTAATTTGTGATGGGC
Organism: Rhodospirillaceae bacterium; assembly: GCA_029883045.1. Classification (GTDB taxonomy): domain Bacteria; phylum Pseudomonadota; class Alphaproteobacteria; order Rhodospirillales; family Magnetovibrionaceae; genus DAOVVL01. The sequence goes on along the minus strand of JAOUJU010000258.1, from coordinate 746 downwards.
GAAGAAATAGATTTTGAGCACGATGACGCCTACCCCGAATTACGTGCACGCGCCGAAGGCACCAACGTTAGCGCCCAAACATTGCTAGCAACCGATTATCTAAACCATTTTAATGAAGTCGTTATGACATTGGAAATGCTGGCAGATATGCCAGAGCTTCTGGAAGAAGCAAAAGCGTGGCAACCCAAAGATTATAAAGACCACTTTCGCGACAGCACAATTGCAGATCGCGAGTTAGCGATAGAAGCCTATGACCACGTACCACCAAAATTCAAACTACCGTTTGAACAAAATATAAAACAAATAAACCAGCTTATTGGCACAACGGTGGAACGCCTTGATGCCGATATTGAACGTGGCGATATGGACTTGGTCCGTGCTAACGCCAAGGCACTGTCAGAAGTAATACAAAAACTAATGGATATGGCTGGTGCTAATATTCACGGTTCAAGTGCCACCATGGATCAATCGGAAATTGATCTTCTTATTGGTTAAAAAAACCCTAGACCCGCCGCCAGCTAGTGCCGCCCTGACCATCTTCAAGAATTATTCCACTTGCAAGTAATTCATCGCGAATTGCGTCAGATGTTGCAAAATCCTTGTTCGCGCGAGCTGCGATGCGATCTTTAATTTTTTGTTCTATTTCATCATCGCTAAGGCCGCTGGTGCTGGTGCCGCGCAACCACGTTTGCGGATCTGCTTGCAATAGCCCCAACAATTTAGCCGAAGCCAGCAATTGTGCGCGG
>JAOUJU010000257.1 GCA_029883045.1 Rhodospirillaceae bacterium | reverse complement strand
CGCGCTTTCTAAAGTTAGGGGGTATTCTGCGGGGTTAGCCTCGCCCATATCCCATGTTTCGCGCAAATTATCAAAATCTATTGCGACATCCAATTGGGCAACGTTTATGTTCAATAATTCATCGCGGCTATAACCAGTTTGCTCGCAGGCTACTTTGTTAACGTCAATAATTTTTCCATAACGATCATGAATGTAAATTGCATCGCCAGCACTTTCGACCATAGAGCGGAATCTGCTTGCGCTATTTTCAATCTCTTCGTTTGATTTGCGTACGAAATACAGCAACACAACCATCATGGTTGCGGCAAATAGAAGAAGCCCCAGCATAATTACAATGCTGGTTTTTATTTCAGCCAGTATAGTTGATTGATTTTTGAGTAGCGCCACCACCTTGTTATTGGTTGAAAGATATGCGCTTTCTAAATCTTTTCCGGTATAAGAAAGGCGCTCAGCCAGGTACGCAGCAGCTTTAACATCAAACCGCCCGGGGGTATTTAGCAATTCTTCAACCGAGCCAAGTGTTCGCAAAAGTTCGGATTTGATTGCTAATATATTTTTATCACTATCATCAAAATTTACCGAATTTAGAACGGAAAAAGATATATCAAGCTCAAGGGTTAGCTTGTCAGTATTTCCTCTGTTTGGCGAAACAGACGCGACCTTGATTTTTTCCAACAATCGCCCGATTGCCGCATTTGTACGCGTTAACCCCTCATGACGAGCCAGAACCTCTGATGCTGCGCTTTTTTGAATATCCTTAAACGCATTTATTACGTAACCGCCCCCCGAAATGGCGACCAGAATAAATGTCACATAAATAAATATTATAAAATTAAAACGACTAAAATTCACAATCACTACCTAATAAATTAGCTGAACTATATTTATATTAGCATATCTGTTAGTAAATCATTTAACCGGGCACGGCCCATTGCTTGGCGCATCGGGTTGCCAGCAAGAGGCATTTTGGCTTGCTAAAATCTGGCTGAGACGCTCGCTTTGGGTTGCTAAAACTTCACCTATATCGTTGCCGCGAAGAACAATTTGTGAAAACGTCAAACGGTATACGGTATTAAATTCACCACCCTTGTCGCCAAGGCCAATAGGCAGCAATACGGGCAACGCATCCTTTGCGCTAGATTGTCCTAAAACTGCATATTGCAACAATGATAGGCCGGGATTTGTTTTGCTAAACCCATCTGCCAATTCACCAAGATCCACAACCGGGAAAAACCCAACTTCTTGTAAGGTTCTAAGTTGTATTTCGGGCCTGGTCATATATTCAATTAAGCGCTCAGCCGTGGCATGGTCTGTGCCATTTTTTGGTATGGCAAGCCCTGCTAAAACCGCCATAAATGCGCGGCCCTTTGGCCCAGCAGGGGCGGGAAAGGCTATAAAATCATCTGGGCGTTCGCTAAATGCACCTTTAAGGCGGGCAGTGTGATCCCACACAATCCACGCGTCATCGTTGAGTAACGCCTGACCCATTTCGCTGTAATCGGTTGAATTGGGCATTGTATTTTGCCACAATCTTTTAACCATTTTCCACATGTCGCGCGCTTCATCGGAATTGAATCCGCGAACAGTGCCGCCAGTATATGCTGGTAATAAATATCCTTGAATAAAACGATGAAGCAAGCCGTTGGAACCCAGTGGCAAACCTATTTTTGCTTTTCCGGTAGCAGATTTTATTTCCTCGCCCCAGCTTATAAGCTGTTCATAGCTAAGTTGGTTTATGTCCGCCCCGCGCGGTAAATATTCAAGGGACTTGCGGTTAGCGGCCATTATGTATGTCGCCTGCATCCACGGAATATAGCTTTGCTGTCCATCTACAGAACCGCCAAGGTTGCTTAACGATTTTGAGAAATCTCGTTTTTTAATCTTGTTTAATATGGGACTCACATCAAAAAGTGATTCTGATTTTTTCAAGCTTTCAAAATCGCTATGCATACCGCCCAGCAATCCGACATTATCTGAGCGCATACGAAATTGGTTATCATTTGGACGAAATTCAACTTTGCCGTCAAAATCTTTGAGGATGATATTGCGCATTTTGCTGGCCTCGCCCGCCGGGCTTAGCTGGGTTGATTCAAAAACAAAATTAATATCATTCGCGGCTGATTTTGCTTCTTGGGCAAATGCTTGCCCGCCTCCCGCGACCATAATTGCCAATACCACAAAAGTTTTATAAACAGCTTTTAAAACCATATTCTGATCCGTTTCGTTGATACGCCTTTATTTTAATCACTCTAATGCCACATAAAGCTATTAATGGGGCATATACTCAAAACTAGTATAAAAGCATTTTACCGATATCATTGCGTGCAAACGATGATATAGGTCTAAAAGCCCGGATTAAAAGGTTTTTGTTTATAATTAAATGATTTTTTACCCAGATTTGGCCATGTACTAGATTAACAATATTGATGTTTATTTCTTAAATCTATCGCGTCTGGCTGCTTCTAGGTGTTCTTGGGTTTGTTTCATGCCTTGGCGAACCTTGGCATCGGCTTGTGCCTTCGCCCGTGCTTCAAACCGTGGGCTAATCCATACTTCTTTGGGTTCTAGGCCAGAAGAAGTATTGGTCGGAATTTTCATAACCTTGACCCCTTCAAATTCGGGCATGGCGTCAACTTCTTCAGCTTTGATCAAGGCGCTGCCAAAAGCACCGCCGTCTACTTTGCTGTGAGCTTTCCATTTTCCGTCCTTATTAAGAACCATAATTCCGAAAAAAAACTCTGCTGGGTTTTGTGGTGTGTTTGTCATTTTCTTTTTCTTTATTAAATGCCGCCCCACTGCATGGGTTGGTCATAATACCAACTTTATATTTTAATAAAAGCCCCCATGTTTAAGGGGTTTTCTTATAAATAACAAAGCAATTTCAATGTGTTGTTAGCATATTCTAGTTATATATCGTGCATTACCAAATCACGTAACCGTTAGATCTGATGCCTTGAAGTAAGGAAGGTTATCTTGTGCAGAACAGCCAAGTATGGCGAGCCTTTCGGCAATTTTGATTGCCTTTTGGTATTTGCGTTCACTTTCGGCCGGGGTGTGTGTTTGAAAGGCTGTACCGCAAAGT
>JAOUJU010000025.1 GCA_029883045.1 Rhodospirillaceae bacterium | reverse complement strand
TAAAATATTCCTGTGCCAGTGCCGCCATGTATTCAAGGGCGTGCGGTAAATTTTCATCTTGTAAAATTTCCATCGGTTCGCTTGACGTTATCGAATGGTGCCGCAGCACAGAAAGCGGTATGTAAGACCTTGCGTCATTTGCATCTTCAGCAATATCGCGCAATATATTTGTAAGCTGCAACGCCCGGCCAAGATTTACCGCCAAATCATCGGCAATTTCACCCTTAAGATCGAATATCCGATTGGATATTTTCCCTACTGCCGAAGCAACCCGGTCCATATAAATATCAAGCTCTTTCATATCAGCCATGGTCACCTTGCTAACCGCATCTGATTTCATGCCGTCGATAACGGCAAAAAGATCGTCCCTGTCTATACGGTAGCTCTGGATAGTTTTGGAAAAACCGTCGGAAAAGGCGACCGCCTCTGTTCCATCCATTATGTCATCGATACGGTGCTGCCAATGATTAAGCAGATCTATCTTCTCATCTTCGGGAAGGTCACCATCGGCTATATCATCAACAGTTCGACAAAATGAATATATTTCAAACATTGCTTCGCGTTGATCGTGCGGCAAAAGACGCATTGCCCAATAAAAAGAGCTGGGCGCGGCGCGTAACGACGGAGGAACCATTTGCGATGTAGCGGATTTTGATTTTTCAGGTAGGTGGCTGTTCATACGCAACACCTTAACCCATCATTGCGCCACGAAAAAACCAAAATAATGATTTTATCTTTCCCAGTTCTACCCTATTTGATAGCTGGTCTGAATGTTTTAACTTATTAGACAGGCGTTGAGCAATTTCCCTAATTCCGCTGGCCTCGCGCCCCAATGGTCCAGAGAGCATTTGCCCAAGGGGTGCTGCCGCAAGTAGTAATTTATCTATTTCAATAATCATTCTATCGCTTACATTTTTTAACGGAGCGGACATTTTTTCTGCCGCAAGGTCACTTGGGTCTGCGCTGTATTCTTTCATCCAGTCTGCGGGAAGATACACCCTATCCAAATCTAGGTAATCTATTTTCATGTCTTGCAAATGATTTAACAACTGTAGCGCCACACACAGTGCATCGGATGGGGTTGTGTCTATATCAGAAGGTGATTTTCCTGAAATATCCATAAGGTATCTGCCAACCGGGGCTGCCGAAAGCAAGCAGTAATCTAGCAGTTCCTGCATTGAGGCGTATCTGCCTTTGACGGCATCTTGACGAAATGCCTTTAACAGGTCGCGGCAATAAATTGCGCTTACGCCTGTTTCGCTTAGGCTCAAGCGCATAACCTTAACCGCAGGAAATAGCGCATCGCCACTAGGGTTACCGCCAAGCAATGTTTTTTCCATATTGTTCAGTATTAATAATTTTTCGTCTGAGCCAAGATTAGGGTCATCGGCAACATCATCGCCACCACGAGCAAAATTATAAAATGCCATTACATGGCTACGCAGGTGCTTGGGCAATAAAATTGAGGCTACGGGAAAATTCTCGTTTCGAGCGTTTTTACCCGATGCGCCCGATGTAAAAGAATTTCTCGCCATGTGGCGTTTTCCAAAAGTGTCAAAAAATATTTAGGGTTAAGTTAAAAACCCATATTAAATGAAAAATTATTTCTCTGCTTGTTGAAGTGACGCAACTTTGGTTCTTAGAACCTGCAGTAATCCTTCTATGGTTCCGCCCTTTTGCTTAATTACTGATGCAAACTCTGAGCGTTGTGTTTGCCCCATAGAAATGCCCTCTACGTAGACATCAACTATTCTGTATTCATCGCCTGCTTGTCTAACGCGCCAATCAACCCTGATTACATCTTTGCTGTTGGGGCGAAGCAGTTCGGAATAAACAATAGCATCCTTGCCTGGGTCCATAACGGTATTGACCACCTTTAATGCTTCACCCGAATACTGATCAAATCTATCTACATAGGTGATTACTATCAAATCCTCAAACAGGCTCATGTATTCTGTTTTTTCGGTTTCGCTTGCGCTACGCCAATGGCGCCCCATAACCCACTTTCCAATTAGCTGAACATCAAAATTGTGGCTTAAAAGGTCACGAAAACGATCAACCCTTTTTTCTCGGGTTACATCTTTGTCGGTTAACGCGCCGATGGCTTCGTCTGCCAGGCCTTCTATAAATTTTTGCGCAGTTTGCCCATTATGATCAGCACTAGCTGCGATGGGAACTGCGTTTGCAAACAAAAACACTGCCAGTAAAATTGAAAATAATGAACGTCGTAAAATCATGTTTAAACTGGGCCCCACAAATATGAATTAACCTGAATCAAGTGTTAATTTTAATATTAAAAACAACATTAAAAAAGGCGCTTAATTATCTATAGCGCCCACAAATTTATCTGACTTCATAATATAGTTATTGATGGTTAATGGCAATTAGCACTATTTACCTATAGTATTTTTATGGGTATTTAGCTTGTATTTAGGGCCTATTTAAGGGGTTATGGCCATTTTCCTGATGCAATATAGTAGGCGCGAATCACAGCATTTGCCCTTTGTCCTAACAGCAAAAATAGGTAATTTTTTAAAATGATAGTTATCGTTTCACCAGCCAAGAAACTAAATCTCGAAAATGAAAAAATGCCAGATGGCGTAATAACCAAACCGATATTTGCCAAGGAAGCAAAATCGTTGGCAAAAATTGGTGCTGAAAAAAGTGAAAATGAAATTGCAAAGCTAATGCATATCAGCCCCAAGCTGGCAGAGGGTGCTGCAAACTGGTTTGCTACATTTTCAACCAAACAGGCGGCAATTGATACCAAGCCTGCGGCATTTATGTTTTCCGGCGATACCTATGTGGGCCTTGAAATCCGCACCATGGGTAAAAATGCCCTAAAACAGGCGCAAAACAGGCTGCTTATACTTTCCGGCCTTTACGGAATTTTGCGCCCACTTGACGCAATCCAGCCATATCGCATGGATATGGGAACAAAGCTTGAAAACCCCAAAGGGAAAAACCTTTATGATTTTTGGGGAAACAAAGTCACCATGGCAATTGCCAAACAGGCAAAAGAAACAAAAGCAAAGGCTGTGATCAACCTAGCGTCAAAAGAATATTTCTCTGTGCTTGATAAAAATGCGCTGGGTGTTCAGGTGATAACGCCGGTCTTCAAGGAAATACAGGACGGCGAAATACGCACCCTTGGGCTATTTGCAAAGCGTGCGCGTGGCGCCATGGCAAGATGGATAATGGAAAATAATATTAAAAACCCTGATGATATAAAATCATTTAACGTTAATGGCTATAAATTCCAGCCCGGGGCATCAAATGAGAACGAGTGGACATTCGCCCGGCCACAGCCAGCAGCAAAAAGCAAAAAAACTAAATAGCTAAACTATAACAAGTTTTGCTGCACGTTATTGATAACCCTGCCCGGCAATATATTCACGCATTGCATTGCCATCGACACGGCATTCATCAAGGCTGTGCTTGACAATATCACCAATGCTTATCAATCCGACAATGGCATTGTCTTTCATTACAATTACATGACGAGTGCGTTCATTGGTCATTAAATCGCGTACTTTATCAACCGTATCATCAATGTGACATGACACAATTTTTTTAGTTGCGATCTTGCTAACCGGAACATCAGCAACTTCACCGCCAATATTTGCGAATGCTTTGACTATGTCGCGCTCGGAAATCGTGCCGACATTTTTTCCTTTGTCGGTCACTAGCGCAAACCCTATTTGTTTTTCGCCAAACATTTGTGCAACATCGCGAACAGACATTCCCATTGGAACGCTAAGAACCGTCATTTTTTTGGTATCTAAGATTGATTTTATAACCATGGTTTAAGACCTCCTCTCCAAAGATTAAGGATGCCCCCACGTGCATCAAATTAGCATAAACCCACAGAAATAGCGATTTACTATTATAACTTATTGAAATTAAATATATAATGTTAATGATGGTGCAATTTCCCACAACAAATAATAAGTGGTCTTATACAAATGATCAGTCATTCACACATTGATATAAATATATTCAAAAAAAAGCTTCTTGATGAAAAGAGGGTTCTTTTGCACGATGCAGATCTAAGCGTTAACGATCGCAAAACCGTTACCCTTGATCAAACTAGTGTTGGGCGCTTGTCACGGATGGACGCTATGCAGTCCCAAGAAATGGCATTGGAAACCGAACGCAGGCGTGAAATAGAACTAAACCGCATTGAACAAGCCCTCGCCCGGATAAAAAATGGTGAATACGGATTTTGCCAATCATGTGACGAAGAAATATCTAAAAAACGCCTTGAGATTGACCCAGCAACACCCATTTGCATTAACTGCGCCAGCAAAGCCAGCAATTAAGGCGGGCAAAAATTAGGTTATGGCCACATTCAGATTTATCATCACCAACCGTCGGTTTCTTGGTTTTGGTTTGCTTTGCACACTAGGTGCAAATATTGGGCAAACATATTTTATTGCGCTTTTTGGCAATAACATAAGAAACGAATTCTTGCTTAGTCACGGTGATTTTGGTGCGGTTTACGCTATTGCAACCCTTATGAGCGCACTGGCAATAATCTGGGCCGGACGAAGAATTGATCACATGGATCTAAGGCTATATTCGGCAATTATTATTATCGGCCTTTCTATTGCTGCTGGGGCTATGGCCCTGACCACCAATATTTTAGTTCTGGTTCTGGCATTGTTCGGTCTGCGTCTGTTCGGCCAGGGGCTATTGCGCCACACCGCAGTGGTTAGCATGGCTAAATATTTTGAAAATACCCGCGGCCGCGCCATGAGCGTTGTCAGCCTTGGCTATCCAATAGGCGAAGCAATTTTCCCAATAATAGCGGTCATGGCCATTGCCTATCTTGGTTGGCGCGATACATGGGGATTTATCGCACTGGTGATGGTATTTGTATTGTTGCCCCTATCGCAAGTTTTGTTAAAAGGTCACGATGAGCGCCACCAAAAATATGAAAAGGAAAAATCGGAAGCGGAAAAAATATTTGAGGAAAAAAACATTCTTCGCGACCCACATTTTTACATAATTTTATCAGCTTCACTAATGGCGCCGTTTCTTTTGACGGGGGTTTTCTTTCATCAGCTTGCCCTAGCCGATACCAAGGGCTGGGATGTGGCGTGGCTGGCATCTAGCTTTCCCGCTTTTGCCGGGGCAACGGTTTTTTCATCCCTGTTGAGCGGCCCCTTGGTAGATAAGCTTGGCCCCGGACGTATTTTGCCGTTTTTTCTTATTCCCCTAATAGCGGCCATGGCCGTAATAGCACTAGGCAGCCATATGATCTGGGTTCCGGTATATCTGGCTTTAAGCGGCCTTACGACGGGTGCTAGCGGGGTGTTAATTACAGCTAGCTGGGCCGATACTTACGGGACCAAACGGTTAGGATCGGTTAGGGCCATTTCTTCCAGTTTTACCGTACTTTCCACCGCCATATCGCCGTTGCTTGTGGGATTGCTTCTCGACCGGGGGGTTGGATTCTATGCCCTTGGCATTGGGGCCATGATAGTTGCGTTTGGGGCGTTGCTTGGGGTCCAGATACCCGCCCAAAGGCTAAGGAATGCCAAAAAAATAGCTAAAACCAATATGTTGGCTGATTAATAAATATCCTTCAAAACAAAACAATCCTAGCGAAAGTAGTTGTTAACCAATCCCTTCTAACATTTTAAAGCAAGAACAAGGGATAGGAGTAAGCCATTATGGTAACACCAACCACCCCGGGCCCAAACCGGGAGAATCAACCAACAAATGGTTGCTGTTCATGGTCTGGCTCGGTTCTTGTGGCTGAAAACAAAAATCAAAATCTTACTTTGACGCCTCCGTATACGGGGGCGTTTATCATTTAAGGGAATCAAATAAACACATCAAATAATTAGGAGGTATCTATGGGAAAAAAAACTCGCCGCCAAAAACAAGCAACTGTTCATACGCTTTATCCCGAAGATGAAATCTGGCACCCATTGGGCCCCAGTGAACAAGGCGGGCGTGAGCAGCGATACCTTAAAACTATAAAACCCCGAAGCGATAACCAAAAAGCCCTAATTGATGCGATAGATGCAAAAAGCCTTGTCATGGCATTGGGGCCAGCTGGCACCGGAAAAACCTACCTTGCTATAGCCAAAGCAGTAGAGGCTATGGAAAAAGGCACCATTGGGCGCATTGTTCTTACCCGCCCGGCAGTTGAAGCAGGCGAAACACTTGGTTTTTTACCAGGTGAAATGGAAGAAAAATTAGCACCCTATTTACGCCCGTTGTTTGATGCCCTAGCAGACAGAATGGGAAATAGTTCCATCAAAAAAATGATGAAAGACGGCACCATTGAAATCGCGCCCGTTGGTTTTATGCGCGGACGAACCCTTAACAATGCTTTCGTGGTAATCGACGAAGCGCAAAACTGCACCTACGGGCAGATAAAAATGCTGCTTACCCGCCTTGGTTGGCATTCAACCATGGTTGTAACTGGTGATCCCGACCAAACCGATCTTCTTCCCGGCATGAGCGGCCTAGACGATATAGCAAATCGGCTTGATGCTTTGGATGATATTGAAGTAGTCCGCCTGAAAGACGCAGATGTCGTGCGCCACCCATTGGTGGCTTCGATGCTAAGTGTTATTTAAAAAACTAAAGGCCCGCATCAGGTAATTGACTGTTCGCGGGTCTTTAGCATTTTGATATCTGGGAAATCTTCTTGTGCCTTAGAAAGATGCCATGCATTGCGTGCCATAAATACCGGTGCGCCATCGTGGTCTTCGCCCATCGATACGCGGTTTTCATCAATAAACTTTTTAAGATATTTATCATCATCGGCATCAACCCAGCGTGCGGTATAAAGCTCGGTCGCTTCAAAATGAACCGGTATATCATATTCGGTGCGAATGCGATCGGCCAGCACCTCAAACTGCAATGGACCAACAACCCCCACAACCCAATCGGCACCAATTATTGGTTTTATTACCCGGGCCGCCCCCTCTTCGGCAATTTGCTGTAATGCCCGGCCAAGGTGCTTGGCCTTCATTGGGTCGTCGGCTCGTGCCTTTTGTAGGTATTCAGGGGCAAATGTTGGGATACCGGTAAAATGAATTTCTTCTGATTGGCTTAAGGTGTCGCCGATACGCAGATTTCCGTGGTTGGGAATACCAATTATGTCACCGGCAAATGCCTCTTCTGCGGTTTCTCGATCTTGCGCCAAAAACAAAACTGGATTGTGAATATTAAGAACCTTGCTTGAGCGAATATGTTTTAATTTCATACCGCGCTTAAAGTGGCCTGAATTTATGCGAACAAAGGCAATTCGGTCACGGTGTTTAGGGTCCATGTTGGCCTGAATTTTAAACACAATCGCAGTTACGTCTTTTTCATCAGGTCTTACTTCACGTTCAACCGATGGCTGCGGACGTGGCGATGGTGCATTTAAGGCAAGCCCTTGTAACAGCTCGCGAACGCCAAAATTATTTATGGCACTGCCGAAAAAAACAGGCGTCATGTGCCCTTCAAGGTATGATTGTAAATTAAACTCTGGGCAAAGTCCGCGCACCATATCAACGTCTTCACGCAATTTTTTTACTGCCCAATCGGGCAAAAGCTCATCAAGTTTTGGATCATCTAAACCATTGCATTCAATGCCATCCCCTACTTCCGAACCTTTGGAGCGGGCCACCAAAACTAGGCGATCATTCAACAGGTCATAACACCCTAAAAAATCGCGGCCCATACCAATGGGCCAACTAGCGGGGGTAACGTCTAGTGCCAAAGTTTGTTCAATTTCATCTAATAAATTAAATGGGTCTTGCCCATCGCGATCCATTTTGTTGATAAATGTTGTTATGGGAACATCCCTAAGACGACACACCTCAAACAATTTTTTTGTCTGAGATTCAATCCCCTTGGCGCTATCAATAACCATAACGGCAGAATCTACCGCAGTTATAGTACGGTAGGTATCTTCTGAAAAATCTTCGTGACCAGGGGTGTCGAGCAAGTTAAACGTACGACCATCAAATGAAAACGTCATCACCGAACTGGCAACCGAAATACCGCGCTCTTGCTCTACCTTCATCCAATCGGATCTGGCGCGCCTAGCTTCGCCCCGGGCCTTAACTGCGCCGGCAAGCTGAATGGCGCCGCCAAAAAGTAGCAGCTTTTCCGTCAACGTCGTTTTACCGGCATCAGGATGGGATATGATGGCAAAGGTGCGACGGTTTTCTATTTCTTCAATCAAGGTGCTCATATTAAATTTAACGCTTATTATACCTAGTCCAAAAGGATGAATGTTTATTTTGAATCCGGGTGAAATGTAGCCAGATTTTACCAAATAACCAGAAGTTTATTTTACGCGTGCAAACCTTGCCCCTTGTATACAAAGCTGTGATAATACGGGGACTAATAACGTGGGGCGATATCAGGCAATAACCCGAGCAATCAGGAAAACAAAATTATGAATATTACAGCATCAAATGGTGGAGACGCCCGCAGCAGTAGCGATCGGCGTGACATTGCCGAAGATCGCCGCCACGAAGACGAAAGAAGAAAAGAATCAGATCGCAGAAATACATCTTCTGAGCGCCGTGAAGTTGATATTGCAATAAAAGACACTGAACACCGCTCGGGGTCTGAGCGTAGATCAGATGCAGATAGACGCGATGATACTAGGCGCGAAGACGAAGCCCGTCGCGCCGGAAATGAGCGGCGTACATAAAATTTTGTAGTCTCAAGATGCTGGTATGTGTTTCCACCACGCTTTGGCATTGATGGAAAAAACCGGAACGTAATGCAAAACCTTCGATGTTGAAACAACATCTTTTATCTGGTTATCCATTATGTATGATTTTCCCCCGAGAAAAATTACCAAAACCGCATGACCGACTTTCAGGTTCATATCCTTAACTGCGACTACACGCATATCTGCTTCATTGAACCCTAAAATACGTAACGACATATATTTGGCGATGGCATAATCCTCGCAATCACCGAACTTGGACATAAATTCACCCGGTGATGACCAATAATCCTTTGTTCCCCAGTTCTGATCATCGGTTATATAGGGCGCGCGGTTCATATAATTATTGATTTCACGAATTTTAGTGGCAGGGTCTTTATCCTTTATCCCCGCGAGAAAGCTCATCCATTTTCCATAGGTGCATGAATTAAGCTCCTTGCCATCGCATGGTCCATTTTTTTTCGCGGTTTCTTCTTTGGAATATTTGTCTAATGCAGACGTCCATTTTTTAAACGGGGAAAAATCAGTGTTTACTTCTTCGTTGGAATTAAAAAAACTAGGCTGCGCCGCAGCAAAAGCCGATGAAGATGCCAAAAAAATTGATGCAGTGCCGAGCAAAAACATCACTACAAAAAATGCAGATGCAATGCGCGCACCATAGTATTGATTAGAATAAATGTTTTTACTGGTACTGCTTGTCATTTGTGCGCCCCAAAAACCAGCCCCTTAAACATAAATTCCGCCCCTACGGTTATGCTGGAACACCGATTATAACCCCCTCTAGTCAATGCAGCAATTAGGCTATTTATTGTTTACTTTCAGTACATTATAAGAATAATTAATCCTAAGCTGCAAACCCCTTTGCGAGAACGGTGCCAAACAGTTAGACTCACGACCAAATGGGGAAATGTTTTAAATATTTGCAAGCGACAGTTACAAATACCTACGGGGGGAAATTCAATTGAACGCAGAAACTTCTAACGACAATAATGATGCTGCAACAGATGCTAACACAGCCACAGACCCAAGCCCCAATGCCAAACGTAAGGTAAACGTAAAAACGGCTAGCCTTATAATAGGTATGATTGCTGCCGTTGTTGGTTCAGTGTTTTTTGCGTTCAAGTTCGTCGAGGATGAGCGCGCCCGCGATATTCAACAATGGCAAGTACGCATTGGCATTGTTGCTGATTCACGATCAGCCGCAGTAAACCAATGGATCGAAGATAATTTTGCAGTAATGCGTGAGCTGTCGGAAAATGCCTCGCTGCAGCTTTACATGACAGAGCTAACCACCCCCAAAAAAGCCAGCGATGATCCGTTCGCCAGCGACGGTAGCGCCGAAACGCAATTCCTAAGAAACGTATTAACTGCCATTGCCGATCGCAGTGGTTTTAAGCCCACTGTTGAAGCGGCCGAAGTTTCGGCAAATATTGAACGTGTTGGAATTGCTGGTATTGGCTTAATAAATGCCGAAGGAAAACCCATAACCAGTTCACCCGGCATGCCGCCCCTTACACCCAACGTACGCGATGCGGTTACCCGTGCGCTGGATGGGCAACCACAGGTAATTGATATTTACATGGGCGCATCAAATCTACCTACCATTGGGTTTGTTATTCCGGTTTATGGCGTACAAGATGACAAAGACAGCGCCAAGGGTATTGGTGCGGTTGTTGGTTTGCGCGTGGTTGACGATGGTCTTTTTAGAAAACTGTACCAACCCGGTGAAACCGCCCAAACAGCAGAAACATATTTAGTCCGCCCTGACACCAATAAGAGTGGAACCACCATTGAATACCTAAGCCCGTTAAAAGACGGCACCAAGGCATTAAAACGTGCGCTCAGCGCCGATACCCCAGATTTAGATGTTGCCTATGCCATTGAAAAACCAGGTGGTTTTGCCATTAAGCGCGATTACACCGGTGATGAGGTTTTAATGGTCTCGCGCCCCATCGCCAGTGTGCCATGGGTTTTGGTTCGCAAAATAAACCGCGCCGAAGCGTTAGCTGAAACTGAAACTAGGCTTAATACGCTTATCACTGTTTTTACCCTGATTATTGTTGGTGTGACGGTAGCAATTTTTGCGGTGTGGAAACACGGAAGCTCGCTTCGCGCAACACAGGCAGCGGAAAATTTTCGCCTGTCGTCCGAGCGGTTTCAAAATCTATCTAAATTTATGGACCTTATCGCTAATTCCCAGCCAACCGGAATAGTGGCGGTTGACGGCACCACCACCTATACCTATGCCAACCAACCGGCCGCAAATGAAGCGGGTATCCCTGCTTCTGACATGTTAGGCAAAACCATGGCTTCGGTAATAGGCCCGGTCAAGGCGCAGATATACGCAGATATAAATGAAAGCGTATTAAAAAACTTTGCCGCCAACGATGACCGGGTTGCCAGCCGTGAACAACATATAAGTGTTTTTGGCGATGAAGACGAAGGCACATTACAGGTAATTAAATCTGACCACATACCGTTGCGGGGTGACCGTGACCATCCGCCTGGTGTGTTAATGATACTGGATGATATTACCGAGCTAACCCACGAGCGTAGACGCAATGAAAAAATGTTGCGCCAGCTTATTGATACATTGGTAAGCGTGGTTGATAGACGCGATCCATTTTCATCGCATCATTCTGCCCGTGTGGCCGAGGTATCAAAAGCCATTGCCGAAGAAATGGCGGCCGATGAAGTTACGGTTAAAACGGTTGATATTTCTGGCAGCTTGATGAACTTGGGCAAAATATTTATCCCCACCGAATTGCTGACCAAAACCAGCGATTTAAGTGATGATGAGCGCAAAACCCTAATGAACAGCTATCTGGTCAGTGCTGATTTATTAAAAGACGTTTCGTTTGAAGGCCCAGTGGTTAACACTATCCGTGAAATGGGTGAAACTATTGACGGTTCTGGCCCGCTGAATAAAAGCGGTGATGATATATTACCAACAGCGCGCATACTGGCGGTTGCCAATGCCTTTGTCGGCATGGCCAGCGCCAGGGCTTATCGCGACGCCATGACGTTCGAGAAGGTTTCAGATATTTTGCTTAGCGAAACCGGGGTCAAGTTTGATCGCAGGCCAGTTTCGGCACTTATTAATTTTCTTGAGAACCGGGGCGGAAAAAACAAATGGGCGCATTACCGCGAACGCCCACAAAAAGACGATGCATAAAAAGCATAAAAAAATGGCTCCGAAAAACATCGGAGCCATTTTTTTGTTTCCCTCAAATTTGGCCTTGAAGGATTTGTGTAAAAAATCACCTATTAGTTGTCGGGCAACACGGTCACATCAACACCATCGCTGGTAACTGTATAACCTTCGGTCCCTGAAGAATCATTTGATGTATCGGAACTGCTGGATGATGATCCTGAACCCATTACATCGGTTGACGAAGTTTCGTGTTCGTCAGCGCCATCGTTGAGCGAGCTAAGGTCATATTCAACGCCGTCAACCTCAAGCGTGTTGGTGTCGGCGAACATGATATCAAAGTCGGTCGTTGCGGTTTCATTGGCAAAAGTGTCGGTTGA
>JAOUJU010000256.1 GCA_029883045.1 Rhodospirillaceae bacterium | reverse complement strand
ACCTTTAACCTTGGCCGTGCAGCTGCAGGTTCCGATGCAATTGCATTGATTGAGATCGATCAGTTGATAGATGAGCAAGTTATGGATGAAATCCGCGCCCTGCCGCAGGTAGTTCGGGCCCAGCAACTAAGATTTTAGTTATGCAATAACAAATTATAACAAAAAGGGGTCGCCAGTTGTGCGGCCCTTTTTTGGGTATAAAAATAGTCCATAAAATAATTGTTATTATTATTAATTAAACATTTTTAATAACCATTGAATTAGTTCTTCCCTAATTCAATTATTAATGGTGAAACAAACAATCATCGGGAGGAAGAAATGAAATTACCATATATTTTTGCCACAGCAGTTATGTTGGCTTCTTTTAATGCCAATGGTGCAGGTAACGAAGAAGCCATGGCAGGTGAAAGCAGAATGGCGGTGAAAGAATTTTTTGGTTCACTTAAGGGCGAACTTGTTGGCGCGATGAAGGCTGGCGGCCCCGTTAATGCTATTAAAACATGCAACTTGAAGGCGCCTGAAATTGCTCACATGATTTCAAATAAAAAAGGATGGGACGTTGCCCGCACCAGCCTTAAATTGCGCAATCCTAACAATGCACCGGATGCTTGGGAAAAAAGGGTTCTGGAATATTTTGATAAGCGTGCCGCCGCAGGCGATGACACAGCAAAATTGGAGTTTTATCAAGTTGTAGATGGAAACTTCCGCTACATGAAAGCTATCCCAACCGCACAAAAACCATGCCTTGCGTGCCATGGTGGAAAGGTCGATGCAAAAGTAGATGCTGCCCTGCAGGATCTTTACCCGGACGATATGGCGCGTGGTTACAAAGCAGGTGATATCCGTGGAGCGTTTACAATTACCCGTAAAATGTGACAGTAAGTTTCTTTAACACCCTACCCCCGCAGAATTAATTTACTGCGGGGGTTTTTGTTAATTGAACTATATATTTATAAAGTTAGATATTTAAGTGACTTATTGACACTTGTGACCATCTTTGGCTGGCTGTATGATGGGGCTGGGAAGAAAACAATCAAAGCAATATTAAGTTCTAAAGGGGGCATACAAATGAGCAGCGAAGCCGTAAGTGAAAATATTAAAATTGAAAAAGGCTCTACAGCTGCATCAGAAAAAAACTTTGAAAATAATTCAGAAAATAAAATCGTAAAAACTTTTATCAAAACACTTGAAAAGTCAGAATTCTTTCAACAAATGGACAACCTTAAAGTAAGCCTCGCAGGTGTTGCGGGCGAACTTTCAGAAGTTGGCGCGCGTGTGAATGGCCGCAACGAAGAAGTCGAAACTCTGGCCGCCCATATTATGGCCATCGAGGCAATCTTAGCGGTTATTATAAAGGATGTTTCGGTTGACCCTGAGGCCGTAAAAGCCGAGGTTGCAAGGCGTTCTGAGGCATTTTCCGGGCACCCCGATGGCAGCCCCACGGTTCAGGCTGTGGCCCTAGATATCGTGGGCGGGTAAGGCAACTACAGCATCATTTGTGCACCAATATTGACTTAACTGCTTTATCTATTCTTGTTAGAGTGAACAATGAACATAGACCTGAAAGTTTCTCAGTTAGTGGTATCGCGAATCTGCCACGACCTTGCCGGTAGCGTTAGCGCAGTTAATGCCGGGGTTGAATTAATTAAAGATGACGCCACCACAATAGATCAAGAAGCCATGTCGTTGATTGATGCCAGCGCCAATCAATCTGTCCGTAAGCTTTCTTTTTTTCGTATTGTGTTTGGTTCTGGTGGTGGCGTTAATGGATCAATCTCGTTAACTGAATTACACGATTTAGCCAGAAATTTTGTAGAAGGCAGTAAAATAACCATCAGTTGGCCAGAGCAAACGGATATTGAACGTGTTGATCTCGACGATGGAAAGGCCCTTTTGGGATTAATCTTGATTGCCGTTGACGGTCTTCCGCGCGGTGGCGTGATTTCTGCAAGCGTTCACAATACAGAAGATGGGGTCGGGTTTGCGGTTGTGGCAAAAGGCGAAAGGGCATCATTGGCCCCGGAAATAAACGCGGCACTGAACCCCAATATAAGTATTGATGACCTTAGCCCCAGAACTGTGCACGCTTATTTTACAAATATTTTTGTAAAATATCTGGGCGGAGAGATGGAATACATCGGAGAAATACCAGAAGAAATAAGGTTATCTGCAATTATTCCAAAATAATTCCCTCACTAAATCTGGGCATTTTCCTTCAAACACCGACCAGAAGCCTGAAAAAAGCTATTTTTAGTAAAAAAATCCTTGATATCAGCCAGTTAATGAATATTTCAACAAATAACCTGATTATGATTCAAAATCGGTCATTATCACAATAAATTTACCTTATCCTATGAAAATACAAAATAAATTGGATGTTTGAACTTCGGGGGCTAATATCCATCATGGAGATAATAATTCGTTACATATATGTAATATAATTAGCTTATTAATAATTTTACTAAACTAAAGTACGCGCTAAATCGCAAAACAAAAGCTCAACCTGGGCAAGCACAAGCTGGAGAGAAAAAACAAATGGATGATCTGCTGAGTGAATTCATAACCGAAACCACAGAAAGTATCGAAGCCGTCGATATGCAACTGGTTGAGTTCGAAAAAGATCCTAGCAATCAAGAAATCCTTGGTAACATCTTTCGCCTTGTTCACACGGTAAAAGGAACCTGTGGGTTCTTAGGTCTGCCCCGTCTTGAATCGGTTGCGCACGCCGGTGAAAACGTTCTTGATAAGTTTCGTGGTGGCGATCTTGATGTTAATGCCCACGCGGTTAGCCTTGTTCTTAAATGTATTGATAAAATTAGATCGCTGGTTGAAGAGCTTGCCGAAACAGGGCTTGAGCCCGAAGGCGATGACAAAGATCTCATCGCTGATCTTAATGCGCTAGCATCAGGCGAATCTGCTCCTGCAGCGGCTGCCCCAGATGCTGAAGAAGCACCAGCAAGCTCAGGTCCAAAAACAAACGAATTTGGCGCACCTATTGCGGCCGAACTTATGGCTGAAGTAGAAGCCGCCACGGCTGCTGGCGTAAAAGCTGCCACCGACGAAGAAATGCATATTTCTTCGGCTGAAGAATCAGATGGGGATTCATCTGGTCCAAAAACAAA
>JAOUJU010000255.1 GCA_029883045.1 Rhodospirillaceae bacterium | reverse complement strand
AGAAAGCCTTTTCAACCATTTCCACCAAAAAAACAGTGGAAAACTACTTTTAATGTACATAACTTAGTATGTGCATTATGCGCCATAACCTTAAAAATTCCGTCTTGGCCCGGTCGGTTATGGCAAATCCGGTGGGCGCAAAATGTTGGCTACCACTACCAAAAACCGCATAAATAAAGGATATTTACCGGATTTAAGAACGGGGAAGCCCTTGTGCGTTTGCGGGCAATTGGCCACAAACACCGCCAAACAATACGTTCAGCTTTACCGCCAGTCAACGCAAAGTGTCGCGTGATGCGAGATTTGCTGCCCAGAGAATTATTTATCTATTTTCAATGCGCTGCGGCAAATGAAAAATTTCACGCAACCCGGTCGCCGGGTTCGGTTCCGGAAAATATGGCGTCCAAATTATCAAGAGCACGAAATCCCATGGCATCACGGGTTTCTTCAGTGGCGCTGCCTATATGTGGAAGCAAAAACACGTTTTCCAAACCAATGTATTCTGGATGGATGTTTTCCGGCTCGCCATTAAATACATCCAGACCCGCAGCGTATACCTTGCCTGATTTAAGTGCCGCAACCAACGCATCGTCGTTTATTACACCACCGCGTGCGGTGTTTACCACTATGGCGCCATCGGGCAGCAGGTTTATACGTTCGACGTTTAAAAGCCCTGTGGTTTCCGGTGTCGCCGGACAATGAACAGACAAAACATCTGCATTGGGCAGCAACCCTTCGACCGTTTCGTGGTAGATGGCGCCTTTTTCCAAATCAGCGCTCAGGCGTTTTCTGTTGTAATAATGTATTTCCATACCA
Source organism: Rhodospirillaceae bacterium (assembly GCA_029883045.1). Taxonomy (GTDB): domain Bacteria; phylum Pseudomonadota; class Alphaproteobacteria; order Rhodospirillales; family Magnetovibrionaceae; genus DAOVVL01. The sequence goes on along the minus strand of JAOUJU010000255.1, from coordinate 2,308 downwards.
AAACCCCGCGCGCGATCCGCCACAACCTGGCCAACCCGGCCCATTCCGATTATGCCAAAACGCTTTTTGCTGACCTGACGGCCGACCATAAATGCCGGTGACCAGTCTTTCCATTTGCGTGCGCGCACAATTCTTTCGCCCTCGCTTGCGCGCCGGGCCGCACCGAGCATCAACAATATTGCAATTTCTGCCGTAGCGTCACTTAGCACATCGGGGGTGTTGGTTACTATAATCCCCTTTGCTTTTGCTGCCGCCACATCAACATGGTCATAGCCGACGGAAAAATTAGCGATTGCTTTTATATTTTTTGGCAGCCGGGAAATTAATTCAGCGCTAAATTTTTCCGTGTGGCACGGCATTATAGCATCGGCGTCAAGCGACAATTCGACAAGTTCATCATCGCTATAAAGCTTGTCACTGGGGTTAAGAATTGGCTGGTAATCTCTTTGCAGCCTTGCTTCGACCGCCTGCGGCAGTTTTCTGGTTACAAGAATTACTGGTTTATCGCCCATCTGTTATCACCTTTTGCAATACATTTTGTTATCAGTTTGATTAAAAACATATAGAATTATTGCATGAATAAAACCAGCATTACATTTCTTGGTGCGGCACGAACGGTGACCGGGTCCAAAACACTTGTGCAACACGGCGGGGTGCGCCTGCTGGTGGATTGCGGTCTGTTTCAGGGCTTAAAAGATTTGCGCCTGCTTAACTGGTCCGCCCTTCCCGTCCACCCAAAAGATATTGATGCTGCTGTGCTGACCCACGCCCATATTGACCATTCTGGCTATATCCCGCTTTTGGTAAAAAACGGATTTTCCGGCACCGTTCACGCGACCCAGGGAACATGCGACCTGTGTGAAATTTTATTACCTGATAGCGGTTTTTTGCACGAACGCGATGCCGACTTTGCCAATCGTTATAAATTTTCAAAACACACGCCCGCATTACCGCTATACACGCAAGAAGACGCAAAAAAAAGCCTTGAACAATTTCGTCCTTGGCAAATGCATACATATGAAAACATATTGCCCAATATAAAAATCGGCTTTCGTCCGGCCGGGCATATTTTGGGTGCCGCAAGCGCGCTTGTCGAAATTGGTGAAGAAAAAAATTACAAGAAAAAGATACTTTTTTCCGGCGATATTGGTCGGTTTGACGACCCGGTAATGGTTAATCCATATCCCGGCGGCAGGGTTGATGTATTGGTGGTTGAATCAACCTATGGCGGGCGCAGTCATAATGGCACATCTGCCGAAGACATAATGGCCGAGACCATAAGCACCACCAGCGGGCGGGGCGGAAGCATAATAATACCTTCGTTTGCGGTCGGGCGGGCGCAGTTGCTTATGTATTTCTTGATGAAATTAAAAGACGAAAAAATAATTCCCGATATTCCGGTTTTTCTTGATAGTCCGATGGCGATTGATGCCAGCGAATTATTCCGCCGCAATAGCGAGCTACATCATTTGAGCGCGGATGAGGCCAAAAGAGTGTGCGCGGTGGCAAAGTATGTTCACAGTGCCGAAGAATCAAAAGCGCTGAATACAAATAGTATGCCAAAAATAATTATTTCCGCCAGCGGCATGGCCACCGGTGGGCGGATATTGCATCACTTGAAACATTACATTGATGATGAACGCAACACCATAATGTTTGCCGGCTATCAGGCCGAAGGAACCCGCGGTGCTAAAATATTGGCAGGGGCAAAATCGGTAAAAATTCATGGGCGCAATATTGTGGTTCGCGCCCAGATATTAAATCTTGATATGCTTTCTGCCCACGGCGATGAAGACGGAATAATTCGCTGGTTAAAAACATTTGATAATCCACCGAAAATTACCTTTATTAACCACGGCGAAGAAGATGCATCAACCGCGCTGGGCGAACGCATAAAAAATGATTTGGGCTGGAAATGTCACATCCCAAAATATCTGGAAAAAATTGTTGTATGAGCGATTAAGGCGAACCGCGCTTTATGTCTTATGACAGTTGCGACGATATTGCGGTTAAAATTTCTTCTACCTTAAATGGCTTGGTTATATATGCTTTGAAACCAATATGCATTGCACGATCTATGTCATGGGGCATTGCGTTGGCGGAAACGGCAATAACCGGAATGTGGCTCATTGTTTCTGATTTTTTTATTTGCTCAAACGCCTCTACCCCATCCATGCCGGGCAAGTTTATATCCATCAAAATAAGATTTGGCTGTTCTTTCTCTGCCATCACAAGACCGATTTCGGCGTTATGCGCAGAAATCATGCGAACATTTGATAGCCGCCTGAATACCTTTTCCATTAATTTC
>JAOUJU010000254.1 GCA_029883045.1 Rhodospirillaceae bacterium | reverse complement strand
TAAAAGGGTGCGCGCACCAAACGGAACCCTGACCACATCGCCGGGGTTAAGCTCCATGCCCGAAGGGGATAAATAATCGTAAAAACCGGCACTATCGCCTGCAGCAAAGGTGACCGGCACCAGCACACTGATTTGCAAAGCCGAACCGCCAGACCCATTATTATTGCTGTTTTTGGCCATTTTTTAGTATGTAACCCCGATAATGACATTCAATTATACACAAAGTATATGAAATGACCCGATGATGGCCCGATTCGCGCCTTAAAAGACAGGCTTAGTGCATAAAGGGGCAAAAGATTTGCCCACAATGGAAGTAAAGCCTTAATAAAGATGGCCCAATATGGTGTTTGGATTTTCGATTCGGATAATGAGGGCAAGCATGGGCACAGACATTAAAGGGCATAAACATCCTATCCCCCAGTGGGGCGATGATGAAATTGGCGAATACCTTCTGGAGCATCCAGATTTCTTTTCACGCAATCCGGACATACTGGTCAATATGGCAACGCCAGGGCGTTATGAACAAACCCCCGGTGGCGTGGTTGATTTTCAACAAGTTATGCTTGATCGATTAAAAGGCGAAATTGAAAATCTAACCGCTTGCACTCAAGATGTAATCGAAACAAGCCGCACCAACATGAGCTACCAAACCCGAACCCACGCCGCAGTTCTGGCGCTGCTGTCGGCGAGCGATGCTCTAACCTTGGCGCGCATCATAATAGATGATTTGCCATTGCTGTTAGATGTTGATGTTGTGGCCTATGGTTTTGAGCGCGATTCACTGGCGCGGCCACAATTACTGGCGTTACCCGGTGTGCACGCTTATTCAAAAGGATATGTCGATAGCTGCTTAGGCGAAGGAGTCGAAGTTCAGTTAATGCGTGATGTGTTGGATGACGGTACAATATTCGGCGAAGCGGCATCGCTTGTGAATTCAGCTGGCATTGCCAGAATTCGCCAAGGTGCCAGCACACCCAATGGATTGTTTGCGCTGGGTTCCAGAACTAATGGTGCCTTTAATTCAGGACAAGGAACCGAGCTTTTGAATTTCCTTGCCCGTGTGGTTGAAAAGATGTTTCACCGATGCCTAGAAACCCCAGATCAGGCGACAAACAGTTAATCAAGGATATTCCTGAACAGTTTCTTGCCGAACCGGCTTTGCAAAAAGCATTAGTTGGCTGGCTTGATTGGCTAAGCCATGAACGCCGTGCTGCGGATAATACGGTCACGTCTTATGGTCGCGACATTGCAGGATTTCTTAATTTTCTAGCGAACCATCTGGGTTACACCCCAGGCATCAAGGATCTTTCTAATTTAAAGCCTGTTGATTTTCGTGCGTTCCTTGCGGCTGAGGGCAATTTATCTAAAAGCAAAACCACCATAGCGCGCAAGATGTCCACCCTAAGAACGCTGTTTCGTTATTTTGATCGTAATAATGTTTTGTCCAATGGTGCCATCGGTACGGTGCGCACACCGCGCGTCCCCAAATCCATACCCAAAGCATTAAGCATCGAAGAGGCATTAGAACTGGTTGAGTGCGCAGACGTTTTTGCCGCCGAAGTATGGATTGGAAAACGTGACCGTGCGCTTTTGATGTTGCTTTATGGTTGTGGTTTACGTATTGGCGAAGCACTTTCGCTTGATGTTGGGACCTTCCCCAAAGATAGCGATGTCATGACCATAACCGGCAAAGGCAATAAACAGCGCGTGGTTCCCATATTGCCTGTCGTAACTAAGGCGGTAAACGAATACGTAAAATCATCGCCCTTTTCGATGAACGCGAACACACCGCTTTTTTTAGGCGTCAGAGGAAAAAGATTAAACCCCGGCGTGGCCCAAGCGGTAGTGCGATCTTTACGTGGTTTTTTGAACCTGCCCGATACCGCAACCCCACACGCGTTGCGTCACAGTTTTGCCACCCACCTTCTTTCCGGTGGTGGCGACCTTCGAACCATCCAAGAGCTATTGGGTCACGCATCACTTTCCACAACCCAGCGTTACACCGATGTGGATGAGGCCCGGTTGCAAGCTGTTTATAACCGCACGCATCCCCGCGCCCGCAGGCAAACGTAGCTTTGCAACATATTGTAATTAAATAACTTATTTTAATTTAGGAACATTTGGCTGCTCACACTTTTTTGTGTGGGTGCCAATTGCCGTTTGCAAGATGTGGCCTTATTATACTACCTTAAATTTGCTTTTTTCTAATATAACGAGCAGATAATATAATTATAATAACATCCACCTGGGGAGGACTTTAAAAGATGTATTTAAAAAAAATCATGACCCTTGCACTGGGCGCGCTTGCGCTTGTTGGGGCAAACACTGTGGCGCTTGATGCAAGTGCAGCAGAAGAAAAAATGAAGCCATTTATACTAGCTTCCAATGCACCTGGTAACATGGCAACAACCGTTGCCGACGTAACCGCAAAGCTTGAGGCTGCGGGATTTGATATCGCCGGAACATATTCACCATACCCGACTGCCACAATCATAGTTGTTACCAGTGGCGCGCAGCGTTCAACCGCGGCACGTTCTGAGATGGGTGGATTTGGCGCTATTCAGCGTGTTGCCGTCACAGATAAAGATGGAAAAATTCAAGTTTCTTATACCAACCCTACGTATATGGCGGCCGCCTATCGTATGGACGGCGATCTGGCCAGTACAAAGGCTAAGCTTGAAGCTGCGCTTGGCAGCGGTGAACAGTTCGGCCCAGATGATGGCAAAACTGTAAAACAGTTAGGCAAATACCATTACATGATAATGATGCCATATTTTGATGAAGCTAACCTGTTGGGTTGTGCTGGCAGCTTTAATGAAATGGTTGACCGGGTAGAAGGCAACCTTGCCAAGGGCATGAACGGCCTTACCCAAGTTTATAAGGTAACCATTCCCGGCAAAAAAGAGGTTGTTTTTGGTGTTGCCTCAAACGGCGATGACAAAATGGCCAATGATGATTACATCATGAGCGAAATCGATTTCAAGGAATTGCGCTCAACCGCGCATCTGCCCCATGAAATTGTAGTTTCCGATGATAAAGCCTATGCGCTTTCGCTTAGGTTCCGTATTGCCATGAACTTTCCCGATCTTTCCATGATGGGGGCTAATAGCTTCATGAATATTATGG
>JAOUJU010000024.1 GCA_029883045.1 Rhodospirillaceae bacterium | reverse complement strand
AGGTAGATAATTCATTTGCACGCTCGAACAAGGATTCATCCTTGTATATTTTCTGTGTTGCCAATGCGGCTGCAACTGCTATGGGGTGGGCCGAATAGGTGTATCCGTGAAATAGCTCAATTGCCCCTTCTGGCGCACCATTAACAACCGTATCATGAATACGATCATGTGCAAAGACTGCGCCCATAGGAACGGTTCCAGAATTAAGCCCCTTGGCTGTTGTTATTAGGTCTGGCTGCACATTGTATTTAGTTGCAGCAAAGGCAGAACCAAGGCGACCAAATCCGGTTATGACCTCATCAAAAATAAGCAATATTCCGTGCTTATCGCATATTTCACGTAATTTTTGTAAGTATCCGCTAGGCGTAATATAAACCCCAGCTGAACCAACCATTGGTTCAACTATCACGGCGGCTATGGTAGATGCATCATGTAACTGCACGAGACTTTCCAGCGCCGCTGCGGTTTCGGCACCACTGGTTGGCTCACCTTTGGAAAAAGCGCTTTTGGTGCGATCATAAAAAAACGGCAGGTAATCAGTTCCGGGCAGAAGATTTGCGAATTGTTTTTTATTATTGCCAAGGCCGCCCACCGAAATGCCACCGAAGCCAACCCCATGATATCCCTTTTCGCGACCTATGAACTTAGTCCGCGAGCTTTCGCCATTGGCCCGATGATAGGCCAACGCTATCTTCATTGCGGTATCAACGCTTTCTGATCCTGAATTGGTGAAAAAAACGTGATTTAAATCAGGGGGGGATATCTCAACCAAACGGTTTGCCAGTTCAAACGCTGCTGGATGGGCCATCTGAAAAGGCGGTGCATAATCCATTTCTGCCGCTTGCTTGGCAATTGCCTCGACAATGGGTTTGCGCCCATGTCCGGCATTACAGCACCACAAGCCTGCGGTACCATCAAGGATTTGCCGCCCGTCATGCGATGTATAATGCATGTCCTTGGCCGCAACCAACAAACGTGGGTTTGATTTAAACTGGCGGTTGGCGGTAAAAGGCATCCAATACGAATTAAGATCGTTCGGATTAACCACTGTATCTGGCATTGGATATCTCCATTTAAATAATCAAGAAAAACTGGCGCATAACATCTAAATTAAGATGCAATGGCTTCGCTGGGCGGAATATATTCACCACCTAAGGCTTCTGCGACAGCCTTGTAAGTGACCTTTCCGTCAATAATATTGAGCCCGGCCAAAAGATGGCGATTGGCTGATAGGGCATTTTTCCATCCATTATCGGCCAGTTGCAAAATATATGGCAGGGTTGCGTTATTTAAGGCAAATGCTGATGTTTTAGCCACGGCACCTGGCATATTTGCTACACAATAATGCACAATACCATCAATATTATATATTGGATCGGCGTGGGTTGTCGCCTTTGATGTTTCAAAGCACCCGCCTTGATCAATCGCAACGTCGACTAGAACTGAGCCTTTTTTCATTTTTTTCAACATGGCTTTGGTGACTAGTTTTGGGGCAGCGGCACCGGGAATTAAAACTGCCCCTACTGTAATGTCAGAATTTAGCACGTGCTGATCTAAGTTTTCCATATTGGAATAAACGGTGCGCAATTTATCGCCATACATATCATCAATTTCGCGCAGCCTTTCGATTGAGCGGTCGAGTATGGTTACATCCGCATTCATCCCAATTGCCATGCGTGCGGCATTTATACCGACAACGCCGCCACCGATAATGGTTATTTTTGCAGGGCGTACGCCCGGAACGCCACCGATTAAAATGCCTGAGCCACCACAAACATTTTCAAGACAGCGTGCCCCTGCCTGAATTGCCATACGACCGGCAACCTCGCTCATAGGGGCCAATAATGGAAGCGTTCCATGATCGCTTGTAACTGTTTCGTAAGCTATGGCGATACAGCCAGATTCCTTTAACAGCTTTGCCTGTTCAGGGTCTGGGGCCAAATGAAGATAAGTAAACAACACCTGACCTTCACGCAACATTTTGCATTCATTGGGTTGTGGTTCTTTGACCTTTACAATCATGTCGGCCTTGGCAAATACGTCCTTGGCACTGGCGGCAATCTCTGCGCCCACACTGCGATATACATCATCGCTGCAATCAATTCCTTGGCCTGCGTTAGTTTCAACCAAAACGCTATGTCCGCGCGAGGTCAATTCACGAACATTTGCTGGCGTCATGCCTACTCTGCTTTCAAAAACTTTTATTTCTTTTGGGACACCGATAAGCATTTTAACTAAACTCCCTAAGGTTATCCTTTGCTGATTGAGCGATCATGATGGGGGAAACCCCACCTCTACCAACTGCGCAAAAGGGCTAGTTTTGACCATATAATCTTAGACGCGAATAGAAAAAGTGTCTATTATATTTTACAGCCAATTATAATGTCTAATTTATACAACCAATTATTGAGATTAAATATGGTTATATTGTATTATATGTTTGACGGTACGAGAAAAAAGGATCGTTAATGGAAAATGATATAGGCACCCGGTTGAAAGCCCTGCGCAGTATGTATGGCCTTTCTCAGCGAGAGGTAGCTAAACGCGCGGGAGTGACCAACAGCACCATATCCCTGATTGAACAAAACCGGGTAAGCCCTTCAATCGATTCCATGAAAAAAGTTTTAGACAGTTTTTCCATATCGCTTATTGATTTTCTAACAATGGATATGGAATCTGATGAAAAAATATTTTTTGAAAAAGCCGAATTGATTGAATTTTTTGAAAATGGGGCGCACCTTAAACTTGTTGGCGCAAATCGCAAAGATCGCAAGTTACGTTTTTTGCACGAACGCTATGAAGTTGGCGCCCATTCTGGCGATGAAATGCTAACCCACAATAGCGAAGAAGCCGGAATTGTTATAAGCGGCGAACTTGAACTTACCGTCGGACAGCAAGTAAAAGTGCTGAAAGCTGGTGATTCATATTATATCAATAATAATACTCCCCACCGCTTCAAAAATGTCGGTAATATTGAATGTATTGTAGTAAGCGCCGCAACCCCACCCAGTTTTTAATGATCACTCCATAAACCTAGGTAAAATGTAAATGACAATTTCATATAAAGATCGTGCCGCACAACTATCCCTTCCCGGTCAAATATTTATTAATGGAAAGCGCGTTGACGCCGCCAGCGGAAAGGTATTTGACAACATAAACCCCGGAACCGGACAGGTAATGAACCAAGTCGCCGAAGGCGACCTTGAGGACGTAAACCGCGCCGTAGAAAATGCCCGTCAAACATTTGAAAGCGGTGTGTGGTCAGAAATTGCACCAAAAGACAGAAAAAGAATACTTATTCGTTTTGCTGATTTGATGATGGAACACAAGGAAGAGTTGGCGCTTCTGGAAACCCTAGATGTCGGCAAACCCATAAGCGATAGCCTTGCGGTAGATGTGCCGTCATCTGCTAACTGCATTCGCTGGCACGGCGAAGCCTGCGACAAGGTCTATGATGAAGTGGCACCTACTGGCCCTGGGGCATTTGGTACCATAACCCGCGAACCAATAGGTGTTATTGCCGCAGTTGTGCCATGGAATTTTCCATTATTAATGACGTGTTGGAAACTTGGGCCAGCGTTGGCGGCGGGAAATTCGGTAGTTTTAAAACCTGCCGAACAAACCCCCCTTAGTGCCATTCGTTTAGCAGAATTGGCCGTAGAGGCAGGATTGCCCGAAGGCGTATTTAACGTGGTTCCCGGTTTTGGCCCCACAGCCGGCAAAGCCCTTGGCATGCATATGGATGTTGATTGTTTGGCCTTTACCGGTTCAGGCGAAGTAGGAAAATTGTTTTTGCAATATTCTGGGCAATCAAACATGAAAAGAGTTTGGCTGGAATGTGGTGGAAAAACCCCTAACGTTGTTTTTGCTGATTGCCTAGACCTTAAAAAAGCTGCCGAAGCAGCAGCCATTGGTATTTTTTATAACCAGGGCGAAGTATGCACAGCCGCTTCACGCCTGATTGTACAAGACACAATTAAAGACCAGTTCCTTGAAGAGGTGTTAAAAGTTACCGAAACAATGCAACCCGGTGATCCGTTGGATCCTGACACCACCATGGGTGCAATGGTTGAAGAAAAACACATGAACCGCGTGTTGGAATATATTGAAATAGGTAAATCCGAAGGTGCAAAATTACGCTGTGGTGGCGAACGTGTACTGCTTAATCAGGGTGGGTATTACATAGCCCCCACCATATTTGATCAGGTTAAAAATTCTATGCGCATTGCGCAGGAAGAAATTTTTGGCCCTGTTTTATCAACCATAACATTCAAAGACGCCGACGAAGCTGTAGCTATTGCCAATGACAGCATTTATGGGTTGGCCGCATGCCTGTGGACAGGAGATGTAAACAAAGCCATAGGGATTTCCAGGCGTTTAAAAGCCGGCAATATGTGGATTAACTGTTGGGATGGTGGTGATATGACCATGCCATTTGGTGGTTACAAGCAATCAGGTAATGGCCGAGATAAATCATTACACGCGCTTGATAAATACACAGAAATCAAGGCAACGTGGTTTGATCTTTCCTGAAGAACGCTACATGTACCAATCGTATTCGCGTTTGGAAATATAGTCGCGGAAACTTTCAACTTCGGCTAATTTTGTCAGGCGATATATATCACAATAACGTTTACCGAAATATTCCGGAAGCACCTTTGCGTTCTTAAAGGCCGTCAACGCATCCTCAATCGTTAGCGGGAATTTTTTATCCGGCTTTACCCCGGCATTGCCTGTGCTTGGCTTGGTCGGTTCTATTTTGTTGGATATGCCATAATGAATTCCAGCCAACACTGCGGCTAACGCCAAATAAGGGTTGGCATCGGCACCGGGAACGCGATGCTCGATGCGACGCGAGCCCTCATCACCCAGCGGAATACGAAAAGCCAACGATCTATTGTTAACCCCCCAAGTGGGGCCCATAGGCACGTATATATTTGGACGAAAACGCCTATATGCGTTCACACATGGCGCAAAAACCGCCATGGATTCAAATAATGTTTCCTGCAATCCGCCAATTGCATATTTTAATGGCTTATTTTCACCCAGTCCCTCATTAGCATTGGCAAACATATTTTTATTATTTTTATCCTTGATGCTTGTATGAATGTGCAAACCATTACCGGCCTGATCAATAAACGGTTTGGCCATAAAGGTTGCGCGAAAACCGTGTTCTAGCGCCACATTGCGAACAACCCGGCACAAAAGCGCTGAATGATCTGCGGCCATTAACGCCGAAGATGTATGCTTGAGGTTCACCTCAAACTGTCCGGAAGCATACTCAGCGCTGGCCGTATATGCCGGTACACCTTGGGCGTGACAGGTGTTTTCAATGTCGCTAAGAACTGCAGAATAATCTTCTAGTTCTTCCATTCCATAAACTTGAGTAGATATTTCTTGTTCGCCAGTAGCGGGGGAAATTGGTGGTTGTGGGCGACCATCTGGTGTGCGTTGAGGGTGGATAAGATAAAATTCAAGCTCCAGCGCACAGGTGGCAAACAACCCATCCGCACGTAACTTTTCATCGACTCGGGCAAGTATGTTGCGTGGTTCAAGCAATTCTTCGCCATCGTTGCTGCCATCAAACGAAACTATGCACTGTGCGGTTGCTTCGTGCGCCCACGGCACGGGGACCAGCGTTCCGGGCACCGGAAACATTACACCATCGGGATCGCCATCACTAAAACCCACCCCGCCAGCATCCGAAGTATTGCCGGTCACATCAACAACCATCGCCGAATAAGGCATCAACATGCCCTTTTCATATAGATGAACAATCTCGGCACGCGGGTAACGCTTGCCGCGTAAAATTCCATTTATATCTAGAAAAATTGCATCAAGATGCTCAATCTTTGGGTGAGATTTCAAAAATCCCAACGCCTCCTCTGCAATATTCTTGTGTTTTGTTGACATAATTATAACTACTCCGGTTATCAGTATTTTATTTTTATATATTTTAAGGTGCAGCTCCGGCCATCATTTCGCCCTTGGCGATACGGGCTTCGCTGCGCTTGTGCAGAAATGATGCAATAACAACACCAGCTGCCACAACCCCAACCATGATTGTTGATATGGCATTGATTTCTGGCGTTACCCCTAGGCGAACCATTGAATAAATTTTCATCGGCAATGTGGTTGCGCCCGGTCCAGTGGTAAAGCTAGCTATTACCAAATCATCAAGCGATAAGGTAAATGAAAGCAACCACCCAGAAACCACAGCAGGCATTATTATAGGCAAGGTTATTACAAAAAACGTTTTTAATGGTGTGCACCCCAAATCCATCGCTGCTTCTTCGATTGAGCGATCGAACGATGTAAGGCGCGATTGAATAACGACCGCCACATAACACATGGCAAATGTTGTGTGTGCCAAAGTTATGGTCCACATACCGCGATTAAATGAAATTGCCACAAACATTAGCAGCAGAGATAACCCAGTTATAACTTCTGGCATAACCAACGGGGCATATATCATGCCATTAAATAATGTACGTCCACGAAAACGCCCGAACCTAGACATAGAAAATCCAGCCATCGTTCCAAGCACCGTTGCCATGGTCGAAGAAATAAACGCTACCTTCAGGGTTATGCTGGCAGCATTTAAGATCCCTTGGTTTTGCATCAATTCGCCATACCACTTGGTCGAAAAACCGGCCCAAACGGTTACCAAGCGTGATTCATTAAAGCTAAATATAACCAGCAAAACAATCGGGATATAAAGAAACGAAAGCCCTAAAATTATTGATAGCTTGTTAAAGGTGGTAAATTTTTTCATGAAATAATTACCCCCATTATACCACATCAACGGCGCCGCGACGGGCCTGAAAACGCTGGAACCAAACTATCGGTACAACCAGCATCAATAATAGAACCACTGCCACCGCAGATGATAATGGCCAATCACGATTATTAAAAAATTCAGTCCATAATGTTTTGCCTATCATTAACGTGCTTGACCCGCCCAACAAATCGGGAATAACAAATTCACCTACAGCCGGGATAAACACTAAAAAACATCCGGCAATAATGCCCGGCATGGATAATGGGAAAGTAATTTTCCAAAATGTTTTTCCCGGTGGACAACCAAGGTCGGATGCGGCTTCAAGCAGGGAAAAATCCATTTTTTCTAAGTTGGCATAAAGCGGCAAAATCATGAACGGCAGATATGAATAAACAATGCCAATATATACTGCCCAGTCAGTATGCAAAATTATCAACGGTTTATCGATAATTCCCGCCCAGATAAGCACAATATTCAAAAACCCCTCAGGTTTTAATATTGCAATCCAGGCATAAACACGTATCAGAAACGACGTCCAAAACGGCAATATAACAAGCATCAGCAACGTCAACCGCCATTCCCTTGGCGCACGGGCCATTGCATACGCAATCGGGTATCCGACAGCTAGCGTTATAATGGTTGAGATGCTGGCAATTTTAAGACTGCTAAGATAGGAATTCACATACAACGCATCCTTAAACAGCATTGCGTAGTTTTTTAATTGAAGCGTTATCTGTATATAAGAATTATCAATAAACTGAAATAACGGTGCATATGGCGGTATGGCTATGCGTATTTCAGAAAAGCTTACCTTTAATACGATAAGAAATGGCGCCATAAACAATAGCAACATCCACAGGTACGGTATGGCAACGGTAATGCTGCGCCCTTGCAACCCATAAGCCCTGCATAATTTAGCCCCCCATATATATGGCCGGCATTCGCGAACCATGCGTGAAATGCCACCATTGTTATGGCGTCCCGTGTCGGTTCTGGCGTTTATTTCCTCTGGCATCATGTGCAATAACCGATCAATTCAACAAAACAATTGCAGCATCGGGCGACCATGAAACATGGACACTATCTTCCCATGTAATTGTTCGCTCTGTTTCACGCATGCGGTTTGTCTGCGTAACAATAATTATTCTCCCATCATCCATGCGGACATGATAAATAGAAAGCTTGCCCAGATAGCCAATGTCCATAACCTTGCCGGTTATGCAATTTTTTGAATTATTTTTTGGCGCATCTAAGCTGATGATCATTTTTTCCGGACGAATAGCCACCCATATCCATTCATCAACTATTGCATTGACGCTGCGTCCGGTTTCAACCGGTGCTGTCACGCCTTTTATTTTTATAGCGGCAGAATCGCTTCTAACTTCGGTTATCTGCCCTTCCAAAATATTTACGTCACCAATAAATTCTGCAACTTGGCGTGAATTTGGGTATTCGTATATTTCACCAGGTGTTGCGATCTGTGCAACATAACCATGATCCATAACTGCAACCCGGGATGACACCGTCATTGCTTCTTCTTGGTCGTGGGTAACAATCACAAACGTTATGCCAAGGGTTTCTTGAATATTTACCAATTCAAACTGGGTTTCTTCGCGTAATTTTTTATCCAACGCACCCAATGGTTCATCAAGCAAAAGTATTTTTGGTTTTTTGGCCAGCGAGCGGGCCAAGGCAACGCGCTGTTTTTGCCCGCCGGAAAGCTGATCAGGCTTTCGTCTGGCCATTTTTTCCATATGCACAAGCTTTAACATGTGTCCAACACGGTCATTAATTTCGTCTTTTGCCATGCGGTCTTGCTTAAGGCCAAAAGCAATATTTTGCTCAACCGTCATGTGCGGGAACAGTGCGTATGATTGAAACATCATGTTGACTGGGCGTTTATGCGGCGGAACGGTCGACATATCTTCGCCATCAATTATTATGCGACCAGTGGTCGGGGTTTCAAACCCTGCCAGCATTCTAAGCAAGGTCGTTTTGCCGCAACCAGATGGACCTAGCAGTGAAAAGAATTCACGCTCATAAATATCAAGCGTTACATTATCTATTGCGGTAAAAGAGCCGAATTTCTTAGTTACATTTTCAATGCGAACAAACGGTTTAGCATCGCCTTCGTTCCATGGCGCCCATACTTTACGCGATTTTGAATTAGACTCACCCATTTACCCCACCTATTTGTTTTGGCTTTTCGGACGAAAGAAAAAAAGACCGCCCCAAATTATTATGGGGCGGTCTTTTAAGTAACCTTACTGTCCGCTCTTTACGCGGGTCCAAATGCGCGTAAGCACACGTTGGGATTCCGCATCATAGGGGGTAGTAAGATAAAGCGTCTTTAATGCTGCCGGGGTTGGATAAATGGCAGGATCGCCAATTACGTCTTCGGCTAAAAACTTCTCAGAAGCTTTGTTGCCGTTAGCGTAATAGACATAATTAGATGCTTTAGCCATTACTTCGGCGCGCATAATATAGTTGATAAAGGTATGGGCATTGTCTGGATGCGGAGCATCGGCAGGAATTGCCATCATATCAAGCCACATTAAGGCACCTTCTTCCGGCGCGACGTAGTTAATTTCTACGCCGTTTTCGGCTTCGGCGGCACGATCGCGCGCTTGCAATACGTCACCAGACCAGCCAACCGCAACGCAGATATCACCGTTAGCAAGGGCATCAATATATTCTGACGAATGGAATTTACGAACATACGGACGAACCGCCATTAAAACTGCTTCGGCCTTGGCAATTACTGCCGGGTCTTTGCTGTCGGGGTTTTCGCCGATATATTTTAATGCCGCCGGTATCATTTCGTCACCGGCATCAAGCATGTAAATGCCACAATCGGCAAATTTGGACGCTATGGCCGGGTTCAATACCATATCCCATGAATTAACCGGTGCATCTGACATGCGTTCAGAAACCATATTTACGTTATAACCAATACCGGTGGTGCCCCACATATAGTTAACCGCATACTTATTGCCTGGATCATAAACATTAACGCGGTCAAGAATTGTGTCCCACAGGTTGCCCCAGTTTGAAAGTTTGGCCCTGTCCAATTTTTGGAAAACGCCTGCCTCAATTTGACGACCAAGGAATGTTCCCGATGGAACCACAACGTCATAACCAGAACCACCAGCAAGAAGTTTTGTTTCCAAAACGTCGTTGGAATCAAACACGTCATAAACAACCTTGATTCCGGTTTCGTTGGTAAATTCGGTTAAAATTTCATCGTCGATGTAGTCTGACCAGTTATATACATAAACAATTTTTTCTTCTGCAGCCATGGCAGAGCTAGCAAACATTGCTATCCCAGCTGCAGCAAGAAGTGATTTAGTAAACATACTCATAATATTTCCTCCCATATTGAAACTAAGTTTTTTTACGATTTAAGATTCTTCCCAAAACATTCAGTCAAAACATTTAGCCAAAACATTTAGATAGTGCAGTTATTTATTATATTACACCCACATCTTGGGCGGTTAAATCAAGACACTTTTTTGCTTTTTCCATTAATTCGTCTATTTCCCCCTTAGTTATAACCAGGGGTGGAGAAAACAGCATGGCATCGCCAGTGGCCCGAATAATAATATTATTTTCAAAGCAATGGTCACGACAAATTGTGCCTGCCCGGCCCGCAGGATCGAACCTTTCGCGGGTTTCCTTGTTTTTAACCAGTTCTAACGCGCCAATAAGGCCGCGACCGCGAACCTGACCGACCAAGGGGTGGTCGGAAAATTCCCTTAAACGGGCCTGAAAATATGGCCCTATTTCGGTTTTTACCCGCTCAATTATGCCTTCATCACGCAATATTGAAATATTGGCATGCGCCACCGCACTTGAGACCGGATGGCCGGAATAGGTGTAGCCATGGTTGAAATCACCGCTTTCGCGCAACACATCAACCACCCGGTCATGCACCATAACCCCTGAAATTGGTATATAACCAGATGACATGCCCTTGGCCATTGTCATCATGTCAGGTTCAAACCCAAACGATTGGCAGCCAAACCATTCCCCGGTACGCCCGAACCCGCATATCACCTCGTCCGATACCAGTAAAATGTCATGCTTGCGGCAAATTTTTTGTATTTCCGGCCAGTAACTGTCGGGCGGAACAATAACCCCACCCGCGCCTTGAATTGGTTCGCCAATAAATGCGCCAACGTTTTCTGCGCCTAGTTCTAATATTTTTTCTTCTAGTTTGTGGGCAGCTTTAATTCCGTATTCATCTTCGTCCATATCGCCAGCATTAAAATACCAATGCGGCTGTTCAATGTGAACAAAGCCGGGAATTGGCATTGGTCCTTGTTTGTGCATGTAACCCATGCCACCCATAGAAGCAGAAGCAACTGTGCTACCGTGATAGCCATTGGTGCGGCTTATTATTGTTTTTTTATCAGTCTTACCCATTGTATCCCAATAACGCCACACCAAACGCGCTACGGTGTCGTTGGATTCAGACCCTGAATTACCATAAAAAACATTGTTCATACCCTCAGGGGTTACTTCTGCCAACAAACTGGCAAGCGCTGTTGCTGGCATGGTAGTCGTCTGGAAAAATGTATTATAATAGGCAAGCTCGCTCATTTGTTTGGTGGCTGCATCAACAAGCTCTTTGCGCCCATAACCAACATTGACACACCAAAGCCCCGCCATGCCGTCGATAATTTTTTCACCTTCGCTGTCCCACAAGTAAACGCCATCGGCACGCGTAATAATGCGAACCCCCTTCTTGCTTAATTGGGCAATATCAGTGAACGGATGCAGGTGATGTTCGCGGTCTTCGCGCTGCCATTCGGCGGTACTGTTTAGAACCAGATTCATTGTTGTTCCTTTATTATTTTCTGGACATCATACATTGAGTAACAAGTGTTCACGCTCCCATGAACTGATAACCTGATCATAGGTGTTTTGCTCATCACGCTTTACTATGCACAACAGGTCAACAAAGCGGCTACCTAGAACATTGCGCACACTTTCGTTTTCTTCAAATCGTTCCAGCGCATCAGAAAGATGATATGGCAGTTCACGTTCGTGCCTATAGGCATTATCGGTTTCTTCGGCCGTGGGCTTAAGCCCCTCGGTCATGCCCAAATATCCACACGCCAACGTTGCCGCGATTGCTAGATAAGGATTAACATCCGCACCGGGAAGTCGGTTTTCAACCCGCCGTCCATCATTTCCAGCGCGCGGTACACGCAGACCACAACTGCGGTTATCATGGCCCCAGTGGGTATTTATTGGCGCTTCTTCATAGGTAAATCGGCGATACGAATTAACGTTGGGCGCAAACATTGGCATCATGTCTTGGGCATAGGTTTGCAGACCGGCAATGTATGATAAAAATAAATCGCTGTTTGATCCATCGGTGTTAGAAAATACATTTTCATCAGTTTTAACGTCATAAAGGCTCTGATGAATATGCAGCGCACTGCCCGGTTCATTTTTCATAGGTTTGGCCATAAAGGTGGCAAATAACCCATGGTTAATCGCAGTTTGGCGAAGTGTGCGTTTGAATAAAAATACCTGATCGGCCAGATCTAGTGGGTCACCATGAAGGAAATTAACCTCCATCTGGGCAAC
>JAOUJU010000253.1 GCA_029883045.1 Rhodospirillaceae bacterium | reverse complement strand
GTTCGTTGCGTGGCGCTCAGCAGGCGCCATGGCCGAAGCCAGTGGGCGTGAACGCAAATCAACCCAGAGCCGTGATTCACTTATTGGCGAAATGATTGCCGGGCGCACAACCATAAAAGCGCTGGCATTACACCGCACGATGGAACCAGTGTGGGAAGAAAAGCACGCCAACAACATTGAAACCTCTGTTATGCGTGGCGCTAAAACCGATAGCTTTTCCAACCTAGGTGCCACCCTTTCAATGATTACATCCATATTGCTTACCACCGTTGGTGCGCTTGCTATCATTGATCAACGCCTGACGGTGGGCGCACTCATTGCCACCAACATGCTGTCGGGACGTATTCTTGGGCCCCTTAACCAGTTGGTCGGAACGTGGCGTACATATTCTGGGTTTATCCAATCGGTCGAACGCCTTGGAGGTATATTTGAATCCGAAGGCGAGCGCGAAGTAAGCGAAGTAAAGTTAGAAAAACCCAAGGGCAATATTTCTTGCGAAGGAATTATATTTAGCTATTCAGCAAATTCAGCCCCAGTGGTGTCGGGCATAACGGTTGAAATACCAAAAGGTGGCGTGCATGCGCTAGTTGGACGCAATGGCAGCGGCAAAACTACTTTATTAAAAATAATTCAAGGTCTTTATCGTCCACAAAAAGGCAGGGTCATGCTTGATGGTGCCGATATTGCGCAATTTTCCCGCGATGAGCTTTCTGAATGGCTGGGCTATGTTCCACAAGAAAGCGTACTTTTTGCTGGAACTGTTCGTGATAATATTTCTTCTCGCAAACCAAATGCAACTGATGATGAAATAATAAAGGCAGCAACAGAAGCTGGTGTTCACCACTTTATAATTGATTTGCCCGATGGCTACGCCACCGAAATTGGCGAGGCCGGATCGCGTCTTTCCGGTGGGCAGCGCCAGCGAATAGCTATTGCCCGGGCATTGGTTGGCGACCCGCCAGTAGTGTTGATGGATGAACCATCATCAAGCCTTGACCGTCATGCTGAATTTGAGTTGAAGAAAACCCTGAAAGATATTTCAGAAACCAGAACCGTTATAATGGTAACCCACAGCCCCACCTTGCTTTCGGTTTGTGATTTTCTTTATGCCCTTGATAAGGGCAAGCTTGCGCTTGCTGGGCCAGCCAACGAAATATTGCCTCGGCTGTTTGGCGGAAAGATTCCAGATGCAGGCCCTGAACCAAAACAAGACGCCCCGCCACCAAAGGAAGCGGCGACCAAGGGGCTTGGCAAAGGTTCAGCTCAAGGAATGGCCAAAGCAAAGCCAACACAAGGAAAACCAATTGGCAAAATTGAACCAAAACGAATTGCGGTTCCCATAAATAACGAGATTGCAGCCAAAAAAAGCCCACTTGCACAAGAAATTGCCGAAAAGGCAGCTATGCTTGCCAAACGCAATGCGCCATCGGCCGCCATGCCGGCAAAACGCAGTGCACCGGAAATAACACCACCCACTCCAGCAGCATCAAAACCTATGCCAAAAATAGTTATCGGTGCAAAGAAACGCCCCAACACGGCGCAAATTCTAAAAGCGTGGAACGAAGGAAAGCCGCTTCCCATTAGCCGCAAAAACGCTAACGGATCGCGCACCAGAAGCACCACAGTAAGCCGTTCAACACCTAGGCTTCGTGGTGGTTCAAATAAAACTGGTCGCCCCGGCGCACCTGTAGGAGAATAATTTATGGTTGCCTACGCAAGCCGTCTTGATGCGCTTTTAAAAAGCCACCCAGCACCCACGTGGCGTGCTGTTGCGTGGCCAGTAATGGTTTTGCTTGCCCTTTCTTTTATGTGGGCTAATTTTGCCAAACTAGACGAGGTTGCATCATCACCAGGTGAGGTGGTGCCGATGGGCAAGGTCAAGGTTATTCAACATCTAGAGGGCGGAATAATACAGGACATATTCGTTGCCGAAGGCGATATTGTTCGCGAAGGGCAGCCGTTATTGCAATTAGATTTGGGGTCTGGCGGTGCCAACATCGAGGAACTGCAAGTTAGGCTTGATGGTGAAATTCTTGCTCGAGCCCGGCTTGAAGCCGAGGCCAAAGGAACGGACCCTATATTCCCCCCTGATATTGCATCGCGCATTCCAGAACAAGCAAACGCCCAGCGTCAAGCATTCGACGCCAGAAGGCGTCAGATGGATTCAGGTCTTTCGGTTCTTAAGCGTCAGGTTACCCAACGTGAGCTTGAGGTGCAGGAATTACAGGCCAAACTGACGGCAGCAAGAAACAACCTTAAAAGTGCTGAGGAACGTTTTAAAATATCAACTGACCTGCTGAAGGACGGATTAACATCTAGGGTTGACCACCTGCAGCTTGGTGCCGAAGTGGAGACCCTACAGGGTGAGTTAAAAAGCATTCAAGCCGGCATCCCCCGGGCGCGAGCTGCAGTATCCGAGGCCAATAGCAGGCTAGAAGAAGAAACCAACCGCTTTCGCAGCGAAGCACAGAACGAATTATCCACTACCGAGCAAACAATTTCGCGTATTCGTGAATTATTAAATCGTGCTAACGAACAAGGTGTGCGTTCCGAGGTAAAAAGTCCGATTGATGGTGTGGTAACAAACATGAATTTTACCGCCGTTGGAAACGTAGTAAAACCGGGTGATCCAATCATGGCGATTGTTCCAACTGGCGAGAAATTGGTTATTGAAAGCCGCCTGCGTCCAACGGATCGCGGTTACGTGGCCGAAGGACAAAAAGCATTGGTAAAAATTTCTACCTATGATTTTGCCCGTTATGGCGGCTTGGATGGCTTGGTTGTTTTGGTGGCCCCAGATTCAAGCACAGATGAAAACGGCCTACCCTACTTTCGCGTGGTTGTTGAAACCGACAAGGCTTGGCTAGGCATGAATGAAGGCGAGCTGCCAATAATGCCGGGCATGGAAGCCACTGTTGATATCCACACTGGGCAGAAAACCGTTATGGATTATCTGGTTAAACCAGTTCTGAAACTTCGCCACGAAGCCTTCAGGGAAAGATAACGCCCCCCTTAATCGCCCCCCCTAAATACCGCCTAAGTACATGGCAATTTCTGAGCAATTCTCGCGCATTTTCTCTTTATGTTCGGTTAGTATATTATGCTTTAAACTGTACAAGATTCGCTGCAATCGTGTAAATTTAGG
>JAOUJU010000252.1 GCA_029883045.1 Rhodospirillaceae bacterium | reverse complement strand
CCGATAATTCTGGCGACGTTATTATTTCAAACTGCGTTATTAACCTTAGCCCCAACAAAGAACAGGTTTTCAAAGAAGCATTTCGTGTTCTAAAACCCGGCGGGCGGGTTGCCGTTTCTGATGTGGTTGCCACATCAGATTTTCCAGAAGACATTGCAAATGACATGGAATTATTATCTGGCTGTGTTTCCGGCGCATCGCCAGTTAGCGATATAAAGAAATGGTTGTCCGATGCTGGCTTTGAAAAAATATCTATTGATGTAAAAGAAGAAAGCCGTGAAGGCATAAAAGACTGGGCACCGGGCAGGGGAATTGAAAATTTTGTTGCCAGCGCAATAATTACCGCAACTAAGCCTACAAAAAGCGGTGGGTGTTGCTGAATGAGTGTAGCGCCTACCAGCACAAGGCCACGCCATCCGGAAAAACAAAAAAATCCGGATAACCCGGTTTTGCGCAAACCTAAATGGATACGGGTAAAGGCCCCTAATTCTGCCGCCTACGCAGAAACACGCAAATTAATGCGCGATAAAAAATTGGCTACCGTTTGCGAAGAAGCATCATGCCCCAACATTGGTGAATGTTGGTCAAACAAACACGCAACCGTAATGATATTGGGTGAAATTTGCACTCGTGCATGCGCGTTTTGTAACGTTACCACCGGCAAACCAACTGGCGTTGATGCAATGGAACCTGAAAATACCGGTATAGTTGCCCGTGAAATGGGCGCGCGTCACATGGTGATAACATCGGTTGATCGCGATGATTTACCAGATGGCGGGGCTGAACAATTTGCCAAAAGCATTTTAAAAGTGCGTGAACTTTCACCCACCACAACGGTTGAAGTTTTAACCCCCGATTTTCGCGGAAAAGAGGGTGCGTTGGAAACCGTAATTAACGCTGGCCCCGATGTGTTTAATCACAACCTTGAAACGGTACCGCGCATTTACCGGGCAATTCGCCCCGGCGCTGATTACAATCATTCGCTTTCAATTTTAAAACGCGCCAAGGAAATAGACCCTCACGTTTTTACTAAATCCGGCATTATGGTTGGTCTTGGTGAAACCAGTTCAGAAGTATTTGCGGTGATGGATGACATGCGCAAAGCGAATATTGATTTTATGACAATCGGGCAATATCTGGCACCCACACCAAAACACGCGGCGATTGAACGATTTGTTACACCTGATGAATTTGATGAATACAAACGCGTCGGTATGCAAAAAGGGTTCTTGTTAGTATCATCAACACCGTTAACCAGATCAAGCTATCATGCAGATGCCGATTTTGCCCAATTAAAGGCCGCGCGCGATGCCGGGTTAGATTAATAGCCATGCCAACCCATTCAGAAAAACGGTTTCTTCCATTTACCCCAGATGAAATGTTTGATTTAGTTTTAGCGGTAGAGCATTACCCTGAATTTTTGCCGTGGTGCGTAGCGACCCGCATTAATTCAAAAAATGAAAACGCTAACGGCGGGGAAATGTTTGCCGATATGGCAATTGGTTTTAAATCATTTCGCGAAACATATACCAGCAAGGTAACGTTTGAAAAACCAACATTAGAAAAACCCGGTCACATCCATGTGGTTGATAGCAATGGCCCGTTCAAACGCCTTGAAACCGATTGGATATTCAACACTGCCGAAGGTGGAATGGACGTAGAGTTTAATATAGATTTCGAATTTCGTTCAGCTATGATGGAAAAGCTTATAGGCAAGGTCTTTGCCGAGGCAACCAAGCGTATGGTTGATGCATTTGTTGGGCGGGCAGAAATGCTTTATGGCAAAAGAAAATAACCCAATAAAAACCCATAGCCATCTTAAATATTGCTGATAATAACAGTTTTACGCCCAGCATTATTTAACATCCAATCGTAATATTTATTTTTCTATGTTTGTTTAGCTTATTGTACCTACAGCAATCAAGTTATCGTTTAGTTTGCGGCCACCACATTTAACAGCTTTAAACCGCTTTCCACCGCCTGTATGCGCACCCGATCGCGATCACCCTTGAAAATGTGGCGTTCGCATCGTGTGGATATACCTTCGCGTGCAACAGCAATATGGACAAGGCCAACCGGCTTTTCGTCACTGCCGCCACCGGGGCCGGCAATTCCGGTAATGCTCAAGGAAAGAGTTGCGTCTGAATTTTTAATTGCACCCTCGGCCATGGCGAACGCAGTTTGTTCGGATACTGCACCAAATTTTTCTATTGTGTTTTGTGGTACGCCCAACATATCGACCTTGGATTGATTTGAATAAGTAACAAACCCCCGATCTAATACATCTGATGATCCGCTGACGGACGTAATGCAACCAGCCACTAACCCACCGGTACAAGATTCAGCCAACGCTAGTTTTATTTTCTTTTCCCGGCACGCGGCAATCAGGTCTTCGGCCATTATGATTAATATTTCAGGATACATTTCAACCACCACCAAACAACCGCACAACTAGAACCATTATGGCCAAACCAGCAATTCCGGCCAGAACATCATCAACCATTACACCCATGGCGCCTGATATTTTTTTATCTGCCAACGAAATTGGCCACGGTTTAAGCACATCAAAAACCCTAAATAATAAAAACCCAAAAACATACAGCATCGGGTCAGGCCCACTGGCTCCAAGCGCAGCCAATAAAACAATCCACTGACCGCAAACTTCATCGATTACTATTGCGCCGGGGTCGTGGGATTTGGTTTTTTTCATAAAAACCGATGATCCCCACAGACCAATGGCAAAAACCACAGGAATTGCGATAGCCAGCGCCATATTGCCGCCTAGCGTCTGTAACGCCCAAGCAAAGGGAAGGGCTGCCAGCGAACCCCATGTGCCCGGTGCTTTGGGTAGATATCCTGCGCCAAACCACGTAGCCGTAATTACACCTAGATTGGATAGTGATGGGCGAGCATCGGCCATTTTTTGCGAATCATTATTCATTGATTTGGATCATAACCGTCAGGGCACCCAAGCCGAAGGGCAAAAAAAGACATATAAAACCGCCGATCATATTTTCATAAAAATGTCCGAAGCAAGCTATCACTAGCTATAATGCATTGTTTTAGTTCAATAATAATATTAGCCACTTAAGTTTTGTTGATTATTCAGCCCATTTTAAAGTTAGTACATCTTTTTGTATGCAGATAACCCTTAATTGACTTGCCAGCAGGGC
>JAOUJU010000251.1 GCA_029883045.1 Rhodospirillaceae bacterium | reverse complement strand
GACAATATCACAGTAGGCGCGATAATTTATTGTTCCTGTAATTGCTTTGTCATTTTGC
Organism: Rhodospirillaceae bacterium; assembly: GCA_029883045.1. Taxonomy (GTDB): domain Bacteria; phylum Pseudomonadota; class Alphaproteobacteria; order Rhodospirillales; family Magnetovibrionaceae; genus DAOVVL01. The sequence continues at coordinate 3,126 of JAOUJU010000251.1, read as the reverse complement.
CAGATTCTGAAAATATTGTTTCGCGCATTCTTCCGGCCGAGAAAATTATTTTTTGAATGTCGCTTACTATTTTTTCTGCATTTTCGCCGTCTATTTTTCCGTTATCTTTGGCTGTAACGGCTAGCGCCATTTGTAAATCTGCCAATACAACGGCAATATTGGCACACAGAACCAGTGCTGGTTCGCTGTCGCCCATAACCGTTTGTGTTTTTTGTTCGGCTAGCTGGCGTATGGCGGATGAAAAGTATTCAGCCTTGCCGCTTGCAATCAGCACTGATGATATTTCAATAGCCATATCAACCGTAAACCAGCCAAGGCCCAGCGGATCATCGCTGTTTGTTCCACGGTAAATAGCCGAACGCGAATGCCCTGTTATGCGCTCAATCTCATCCACACCAAGTTCCCGGGTTGCATGATGAAGCGCGTATTCAATTGTTCCAAAGGGCGGTTTTTTTGCCAATTTACCAATCCTTACCAGAATACACATGAATTTCATCTGCTGACCAATACATGCAACCCACAACATATTTACAAGCAAAGCTATTCAACCGTAGGGGCCTATTAATGAAATTTACAATGGAAGAGATGAAGCCGGGATGTGCCTCGGTTTTACAAGAGGCGGAAAAACAAATATTGGACGGCATTTCTTTAAAAGACATGGGTGACGCGCTAAAGGGATCAGAGATGGCAATAAAAGGGTTATTTGCTATAGCTCCACTGGTGCGTTGCCATAAATTTAATGAAATGCTTCCGTGTGCGTCCGCATGCCGTAGCCTTTGCTCGGATATGGTTTGCGACACAAAGGACATGGTTGCCTGATGGATCTTAGTCCGTTTTATAATCTGGGTGAACCCGGTGCGGATGACGCGCCGGATGATGCCGTATCCCTTGGTGATGGTAAAACCAAAATGCGTCATGGCTGCGCCATGATATTTGGCCAAGCCAAAGAAAAAATTGTAAGCGGATGTCAAAATAAAAACCCCGACCATACAGATCATGGCCTTTCGATGATTTGCCCTATTTTTCGCTGCGCCCTTATAAATACGGGCCTCCCCTGTGCTGATCACTGCAATGCAAACCTGGCCGAACTGGGCGATTTGTTGCAAGATGATGAAAATTGCCCTCATTAATTAATTACCCCTTTAGTTGCTGGTGTTGATGGTCGCAAAACGGCGCAATATATTATCAACGCGCGACGCAAGCCCGTTGTCGGCACCGGGATTTATTTGACTATTTTTTCTAAGGTCAGAAAGGGCGGTATAAAGGGTAACCATTTCATCGACTATCCTTACTCCCCGTTCGGCAGAATTGGCGTGCAGGTACGCAAGTTTTATTTTCAGAACCAGAACATCTAGGTCTACAGGTTTGTGTAAAAAATCAAAAAATGAATTGTCTTTCATGCCTTCGCGAAATGACTGTATTGCGACCCTTTGGTCGTCGGAACCTGTTACCATTATTACTGGTTTGTAAAATCCCTGACGGCGCAGTTGGGTAAGGGTTGAAAGCCCGCCTTCTTCGCCGGGCGGCATGCGGTAATCGAGCACCACAACGTCGGGGTCAAGGCGGGTGGCTTCAACAATGGCGCTCGTTCCGTCCGTAGCTGTATTGACGGTAAAGCCATCGTTTTCTAGCCGGAATTTATATATGCCCAGAACATCTTCGTCGTCGTCGGCAAGCAGTATTCTGACCTTATCCATTTGAAATACCTCAATTGTTGTTTATTAATTATAAAATCATAGGTTGTATATTGGGGTGGAAAATGGTGTATTCAAGGGATTTATGTAAAATTTATAGAATTATTCCAAGCCATTGAAGCTTATGGATAGATTATATTCATATACGTAAACCTTGGCCCTGATGCGTGGTTGCGCCCGTCATTACGCCCGGATATACAGGTGGTTAATTATAAGCACTTGCCCAAGCGGCCCAACAAAGCGAACAAAGCCAAATCAAATGTCTGAAAACAAAGCAAAAATATTCAAACCACGCCCTATCAGCGGATACCCTGAGTGGCTACCAGAGGAACGTTTGGTTGAACTTCGCTGGATTGATGAAATCCGCTCGGTTTTTGAATCATACGGATTTTGCTCAATCGAAACACCTTCGGTAGAAGAGGTTGAGGTGCTGGTGGCCAAGGGTGGCGATGCCGATAAAGAAATATATGCCGTAAAACGCCTACACGAAGATCCGGATGCCAAATCTGATGCCCGGGTTGCATTGCATTATGATCTGACGGTGCCGTTGGCGCGATATGTTGCGCAGCATTATGGCGATTTAGTTTTTCCGTTTAAACGTTATCAAATACAAAAAGCATGGCGGGGCGAGCGCCCACAAGAAGGGCGTTTTCGTGAATTCTTGCAATGCGATATTGATGTTATTGATAACGATAATCTTTCCATCGAATTTGATGCAGAAATGCCGGCAATTGCCTATGAAATTTTTCAGCGCCTTAATATTGGCAACGTCACAATCAACATAAACAACCGTAAAATATTACAAGGTTTTTACAGCGGGCTTGGTCTGGATAACGTTATCGAGGTAATCCGCATAGTTGATAAAATGGATAAAATTGGTCCAGACGGGGTGGGCAAGCTTCTTTCCGATGAATTAAATCTAGATGGCGAAATGGTTGGCAAATGTTTGTCATTGGCAAAAATCAGGACAGGTGATGCCGGGTTTGTTTCTGCTGTGCACGCACTTGGAATAAAAAATGACATCCTTGACGAAGGGTTAAGTGAGCTTGAGTTTGTAATGAACGCTTTATCACACATTCCATCAGGCGTGGTGTTTGCAGATCTTTCAATTGCACGTGGTTTTGATTATTACACTGGTACCGTTTACGAAACTAAGCTGGCCGATTATCCAGATTTTCCGTCGATATGTTCAGGTGGGCGCTACGATAACCTTGTTTCCAGCTATATGAACAAACGCCTTCCGGGCGTAGGGTTTTCCGTTGGTTTGACACGAATATTTGTCAAGCTACTAAAAGAAGGAAAGCTTGATATCGGGGCCAAGGGCCCGACTGCGGTTATGGTGGCGCAATTACCCGAAAGCGATCGTGCGGTTGCCGCTGCAACGGCACAGAAACTTCGTGCGCGTGGTATAAATGTTGAAATGTACCATGAG
>JAOUJU010000023.1 GCA_029883045.1 Rhodospirillaceae bacterium | reverse complement strand
ATATAATTAATAAATGGGGAAATGACTTTCCCTTGGCTTAAAAATGTAAACGGCGATGAAGCGGCACATTTGCCGGGATGGCATAATTACACATTCCTTGTTGTGCGCCAGATTGTTGGCTTCGTGATTGTTGCCGGCCTTTCAGTGGCAGCCATCAGGTGCCAATACGTTTCCGAAGCCGACAGAGAAAAACATCGCCCTAAAATGTTTGGCAAATTGGCTGTGATAATGCCGTTTGCTTATATCATTTATGGCACCATGGTTGCGTGGGATTTTGAAATGACGCTTCAGCCTGGCTGGCACAGTGCATCGTATGGTGCATACCAGCTACAAAGTGCATTTCATGGATTTTTAGGTTTCTTTACAGTGATGTTGTTTGTTTTGGATCGTTCCGGCCGCTTGACCCGTGTGTTTGATCCTAAAATTTATAATTACATGGCACAATTCATGTTGGCCATGAGCATCATGTGGGTTTACTTTTATTTCACCCAATACCTAATCATGTGGTACGGGCGCCTTCCAACAGACATGGAGCGCTACTGGCGCATGATTGACGAGGGATACATGCCACTGGGAATGGGATTCCTGGTGCTAAAGTTCTTCATCCCGTTTTGTATTTTCTTGTTCAAAAAAATGCGCCATAGCCCGCCCATTATTATGATGGTTGGTTCGTGCATAATTTTGGGCACATGGATTGAACGCTACGTCTGGGTATCAGGATCGGTTCCATCGCAGTTTTACCATATACCGCTTTCCAACACATTTGATATTGCGGTAACAGTTGGAATAATGGCCGTTTCGGCGTTGGCTCTTAGTTGGGCCTTGATGCATTGGTGGCTTATCCGCCATGATTGATGTTTTTTTAAGATTTAGATGTTTGGCGTAATGCTTCACCCAACACCATAGAGCACGCTATGGCTACGTTGAGCGACCTTGTTTTGCCTGCCATGGGTATTACCAGCCGTGCGTCGGTATTTTCATGAACATAATCAGGCACCCCAGAACCTTCCGAGCCCAATAAAATAGTGTCACTGGGGGAAAATTTAAAATTCGTATACGGGGTATCCCCGCTAGTAGTTAGCAAAACCAATTTAGTATTGCCAATTTCATGCTTGGCCATAAACGCTTGCCACGAACTGTGGCGCTCCACATGGGCCATATCTAGATAGTCCATCCCTGCGCGTTTGAGGTGCTTATCGGTCAATACAAATCCCAGTGGCTCTATCAGATCAACCCCCACGTCAAGGCAAGCTGCGGTGCGAATAATGGTTCCCGTATTTTGCGGAATATCGGGTTGAAATAAGGCTATTTTCATGTGGTTGGTGCCATCAAAATATAAATTTTTTGTTTATTTACAGTCAGTTATATAATAATAAATACATTAGTAAAATATAATATTTTACTTTTCCCTACTCCAATAATGTTTTATACCAACAACAACCAAAGTTTGCCCCATTGTATATGGTCTTTAATTAGGCTAAAGCAGCGGCAAATTGGCTGGTCTAAAGCCAGCCTTGACGGTACCCTTCTGGGCTAGTGCAAACAATACCATGCATTTAAAGCCCACAAACGTGCGGCCACTAATTAGTGCAGAAAGGCAGCAAAATGTCTGACAATTCCAATACCGCCCCCGCAGGCGCAACAGCCGAACAAATTGAAAATGCGCCAAGGCGTGATTTCTTATTAATATCAACCACCACATTAGGTTTTACTGGTGTGGGTATGGCGATGTGGCCTTTTATTCATTCGATCAACCCAGCCAAAGATGTTTTAGCGCTAGCCTCAACCGAGGTTAATCTTGAGGCAATTGAGGTCGGGCAAGCTGTTACGGTTATGTGGCGCGGCAAACCAGTATTTATACGTCATCGCTCGGAAGAAGAAATTGCCGAAGCTGCAAGCGTAAATATTGATGATCTTCGTGATAAACAAACCGATGCCGATCGTGTGCAAAAACCTGAATGGCTTATCGCCGTTGGCGTTTGCACCCATCTTGGCTGTATTCCATCGGGGCAAAAACTTGGTGATAAAAAAGGTGACTTTGGTGGTTGGTTCTGCCCTTGCCATGGATCGCATTACGATTCATCGGGACGAATTCGCAAAGGGCCTGCGCCATTTAATCTACGAATACCCGAATACACATTCACCGATGAAACATCCATTGTGATAGGTTGAGATAAGCCATGAAACGTATGCAAACAAACAATCGTTTACTGATGTGGATTGACGAACGTCTTCCTATTTTCAGTTATTCAAATGAAAACCTTGTTTCCTATCCAACCCCTAAAAACCTGAGCTACTGGTGGAATTACGGCTCCATTGCCGGGATCGTTCTGGTTATTATGATTGTTACAGGCATTTTCCTTGCCATGAACTATCAGCCCCACGCGGACGTTGCCTTCCAAAGTGTTGAGCGCATTGTCCGTGACGTTAATTATGGCTGGTTGTTGCGCAACCTGCATTCAAACGGTGCGTCAATGTTCTTTATTGTGGTTTATATTCACATTTTCCGTGGTCTTTATTTTGGTTCATACAAGGCCCCGCGTGAATTGCTATGGATGATTGGCGTGACCATTTATGTTGCCATGATGGCCACTGCATTTATGGGATATGTTCTGCCTTGGGGGCAAATGAGCTTCTGGGGTGCCACCGTTATCACCAACCTGTTTTCTGCCATACCAGTTATCGGCGATTACATTGTTGTGTGGATTTGGGGTGGTTTCTCGGTTGACGCGCCTACCATCAACCGCTTCTTTGTTTGGCATTACCTATTGCCAATGATTTTGTTTATGTTGGTTGTGGTTCATATGTGGGCATTACACATCCATAAATCCAACAACCCACTGGGTATTGAAATAAAAAGCCCGGCTGACATGATGCCGTTCCATCCGTTTTATACCATTAAGGATTTATACGGCTTGGGTATCTTCATGATTATTTATATGTACTTTGTCTTTTTTGCCCCTGACTTTTTTGGCGAACCCGACAACTACATTCCAGCCAACCCAATGGTGACCCCGCCGCACATTGTGCCAGAATGGTACTTCTTGCCGTTTTACGCGATTCTAAGGGCTATCCCCGACAAACTGGGTGGGGTTATTGCCATGGGTTCAGGCATTTTGGTTCTCTACATATTGCCATGGCTTGATACATCAAAAATCCGTTCGGCGACCTATCGCCCAATCTACAAACAATTGTTCTGGATTTTTGTCGCTAACGCATTGTTTCTTGGTTGGCTGGGGCAAAAACCTGCCGAGGGCGCATATCTGATAATGGGCCGTCTTTCGACCGCTTATTATTTCATATTTTTCTTTATCCTGCCGTTGGTTGGAAAGTTTGAAAAACCCAAACAATTGCCCGTTAGCATATTTGAAGAAGTGGCGAAAAAATGCCGCACCAAGGAGGATTGAGCCAATGAGCATGCGTAATATAATCATTGGCGCTTCGTTGGTTGCGTCTATTGCCTTTAGCGTAATGCCAAGCACAACCATAGCAGCCGAAGGTGGTGCAGAGCCACTGCCCAACCACAAGTGGGGCTACGAGGGTATTTTTGGTAGCTTTGACAGCACCCAATTAAAGCGTGGTGCGCAGATATATTTTGAAGTTTGCGCAGGCTGCCATTCAATTGAAATGGTCTATTACCGAAATTTAGTTGATATCGGCTTTAGCGAAGATGAGGCCAAGGCAATAGCTTCTGAATATGAAGTTCAAGACGGCCCCAACGACGAAGGTGAAATGTTCTCGCGTCCGGCCCGTTTATCAGACCGTTTTGTAAAACCATTTGCCAATGAAAATGCCGCACGTTCGGCCAATGGTGGCGCATTCCCGCCCGACCTTTCGGTTATTACCAAAGCCCGCCATGGTGGCGCTAATTATGTCTACGGCCTAATGACCGGATACATGGAAGAAGCCCCCGAAGGTTTCGAATTATCCGAAGGCACCTACTACAATAAATATTTTGCCGGACATCAAATATTTATGGCCCAACCATTATTTGATGAAGCGGTGGAATATACAGACGGCACCGAAGCAACGCTTGACCAGCACGCCAAAGACGTAGCCGCGTTTTTGGCCTGGACATCAAACCCTGAATTGGAAGAAAGAAAGCGTTTGGGGGTAAAGGTGATATTGTACCTAATAATTCTTACCTCCATGTTCTATGTTTTGAAACGGCGCATCTGGAACCGCATATGCCTGGATGAATATACCCACGGCCCCTATGTGGAAGAATTTGAAACTGAAATTAACAAGAACAAACGCCCAAACTAATTAAGGCACAGTTTTTATAATCAAAAACCCCCGTCAATTTGGCGGGGGTTTTTATTTTTCGAGTTGGTAAAAATTATTCAGCGCAATGACGCTTCAATATTTCCACCATCAACGGTTAATATTGCTGCAGTTGTTGATTTTGCTTTTGCTAGATCCATAAATGCATTTGCAACATCTTGTGCCGTAACTTCTCGTTTTAATAAATTACCAGATAAATATTCTGTTTCGGAAACTCCGCGCGCTTTTGATCTGGATTTTATCATTTTATCTGTCAATAACCCTGAACGAATGCGATCGGCGTTAACCGCATTTGATCTAATTCCTTCAGAGCCATAATCAAGCGCATACTGTTTCATCAAAAACAAGGTTGCAGCTTTGGGTAAACCATAGGGGCCGAAATCTTTTCCAGGGTTTATGGCCTGTTTTGACGTATTAAATAACAAACATCCGCCATTCCCTTGCGCGCGCAGAATGCCAACAGCAGTTTTTGCAACATTTTGATGCCCCCAGAAATTTAATTCGAAGCTTTTGCGCAATACCTCGTCTTTAACTTCTCCTATTTTCCCCTGCCATGCGCCACCAGCATTGGAAACCACAATGTCAACACCGCCAAATGTTTCGGAAATTTTGTCAAACGCCTTTTGTACGGAATTAATTGAGGTAACGTCACAACCAATACCAATGGCGCCGATTTCATCCGCCAGTTTTTGAGCCGACTTTATGTCTCGGTCCAGCACCGCAACTTCAGCACCAGATTGTGCAAATGCGCGTGCGGTGGCAGCCCCAATACCAGATGCCCCGCCGGTAATTGCGACCACCTGCCGGGCAAAAGTTTTTTCTGCGCCCTTGCCGAGCTTAGCTTGTTCTAACGACCAATATTCAATATCAAAAATATCATGCTCAGGGATTACGCTATAACTACCCATAGATTCCGCATTGGTAATTACTGATATATTTGTTTCAAGCAAATCAGCGGCTACTTTGGCCGTGCCTTTAGATGCGCCCAACCCAAAAGCGCCAACGCCTGGAACTAAAATTGTTCTAGGCATTGGGTCGAGCTTAGTTTTGGTACCGCCTAATCGTTTGTTATTGCGCGAAAAATAAGCATCGTAATCTTTTATATATTTGTTTAGCGCCTTTTTTGCACCACTAATAAATTCATCTAATTTTCCTGATATGGCTGGCGGGCAAACCATTGGTTTGGGTTTAGTGCGTATTACATGGTCGGGCGTAGCCGTTCCTTGCTGAGAATAACGCATCACATCACGTCCACCGGCAAAATTAAGTATTTCAGGACTTGTCCTAAAATCCATTATCATTTGTTTTCCATTATATTCCATAAGGCCGCGCAATATTGGTGCTACCTCTGAAACGCTTGCTGGTTTTGTTATTTTTTTCGCCTGAACAAATATTTTGGTTTTGGATTTTTTTATTGTTTTTTCTGCTAGGGTAACATTTGAAATCATCAGGTCATATGCTTCTTTGGCGCTATCGCCAAAGGTAAATATGCCATGCTTAAATAAAATAAGACCTTTTACGTTGGGGTTTTTACGATAAACCTCAGCCGCTTTCTTGGCCAAGGCAAAGCCCGGCATTATATAAGGCACATACCCCACACTATCACCAAAAACCTTTCGACATAAACCATCGCCATTTTTTTGATCCGTCAATGCCAAAACCGCATTTGAGTGTGTATGATCTATAAATTTATGCGGTAAAAAAGCATGAAGCAATGTTTCAACTGATGGGTTCGGCGAAGATGAATCCAGCAAATTAGTCCGTTGAGCATTTATCATATCTTCATCGGATAATTTTTTTAGTTTTTCCATTTCCAACAATGGTTCAAGGCGAACGGCTGGCAATCCAGCTGGTTCAATATCACCCATATCCCAACCGGAACCTTTTACACAAAGAACCTTTGTTGGTTTTCCGGCAATATCGTTCATTATTGTTTTAACAGATGTATTTCCGCCACCATGAAGAACTAACTCAGGGTTTTTACCTAAAAGACGACTTGTATAAACCCGCAGTGCAAGGTCTTCATTTATGCCGCGCTTGCCATAACGATTGATAAAAGATTTTGCTTCTTTGTCTGACCAAAGGTTTTTCATTTTATATTTTAGACTCCTTGGGATATAGCGCCGCAAGAGCAATTTCTGATGCTTCACACACACCGCGTTCAGTTATAAGGGCAGTTACATATTCAGCAGGCGTTACATCAAACGCCGGGTTTAGTGCATTGCTTCCGCTTGCCACAATGCGAATAGTTTCAATATCGCCACCGCGGGTCAGACCACTAATTTCGGTCACTTCGGTTTCTGCGCGCTCTTCAATTGGAATATCTTTGCCATTACGCAATGACCAATCAATGGTCGTTCCGGGCAGTGCAACATAAAATGGAACCGAATTATCACTTGCCGCCAATGCTTTAAGGTACGTGCCAATTTTATTGCAGACATCGCCAGTGCGCGTCGTGCGGTCGGTACCGACGATGCACATATCAACTTTGCCATGCTGCATAAGGTGCCCACCAGCATTATCCACAATCACCGTATGCGGCACGCCATTTTGCCCTAGTTCCCACGCGGTCAAACTGGCACCTTGGTTGCGGGGTCTGGTTTCATCAACCCAAACGTGAAGGGGAATACCCGCTGCAAATGCTTTGTAAATAGGTGCGGTGGCGGTACCCCAGTCAACGGTGGCCAGCCAGCCAGCGTTGCAATGGGTTAAAATGTTGACCGGACGTGAACGCCCGCATTTTTCATAGGCCCCACGTATTAGTTCAAGCCCATGATCGCCAATAGCCGAACATTGGGCAGCGTCTTCATCACAAATTTCAGCGGCCCTAGCAAATGCCGCTTTTAATCTTTGGTGCGGCTCCAGCGGCATTAAAATATTTTTCATATCATCCAGCGCCCAGCGCAAATTTACCGCCGTAGGGCGCGCCGCAAGCAAATTAACATAAGCATCGCCTAGGTTTTCATCTGACGTATCATTGCGCATAGCCAGCGCCATGCCGTAAGCCGCAGTCGCCCCAATAAGCGGGGCACCGCGAACCAACATATCCATTATGGCATGAACAGCTTCGGCCACCGTTTCCATGCGCACAATGTCAAAACGAAACGGCAGTCGGGTTTGGTCAATAATTTCCACCGCACGGGTTTCCAGCGCGTCGCTAGTTTCCCAGATGGTGCGAAAATGTTCTGACCCTACTTTCACTTTAAAACCCGCCCCGCAACTGCATCTAGTTTTTGTATCATGTTTTTATCACGCGCTTCAGGTGCGGTAATAATGGCAACGTCTAGTGCCGTATGGCATCCGTCGGTGCAGCTTTCTTTCCGTGACGAAAGCATGGGTGCAATTTTTTTTACCAATGCCCTGCCCTTGTCGGCGTTTTCCAAAAGGGTCTTGATTATGCTGTCAACGGTTACGTGGTCGTGGTCGGGGTGCCAACAATCAAAATCGGTTACCATGGCGATGGTGGCATAACAAATTTCTGCTTCACGGGCCAATTTGGCTTCTGGCATGTTGGTCATTCCGATAACGTCACAATTCCAACTACGATAGAGGTTTGATTCCGCTTTGGTGGAAAACTGCGGGCCTTCCATGGCCAAATACACCCCGCCACGCTGGTTTTTTATGCCTAAATCATTGGCTGCACTTTCAACCGCATCGCCCAAACGCGAACATACCGGATCGCCCAATGCAACGTGGGCTACCAGGCCGGGGCCAAAAAATGATTTTTCGCGATTAATCGTGCGATCAATGAATTGATCGGCAATAACGAATGTTCCGGGTTCGAGCTCTTCTTTCAACGAACCACAAGCAGAAACCGATAATATTTCGCTGACGCCAGCACGTTTTAAGGCATCGATATTAGCGCGGTAATTAACTGCTGCCGGGGGTATTTTGTGACCGCGACCATGACGCGGAAGAAACACCATTTTTTGGCCTTCTAATTCACCGAACAAAAGTTCGTCCGAGGGTTCGCCAAAGCTGCTTTCCACCCGCGCCCAGCGGGTATTTTCCAACCCATCAATTTCATAAATTCCGCTACCGCCAATAACGCCGATAACTGGTGGAGTGCCCGGTGTTGTCATGATTTATTACTACCCCCCGAGGTTTATTTAAAAAATCAAAAAAATATTAAATCAAACATTAAACCTAAACAACATCACATCCCCATCGATAACCGTATAATCGCGCCCTTCTTGACGCATTTTTCCAGCATCTTTGGCACCAACTTCACCGCCACAGCTAATATAATCATCATAAGCAATTGTTTCTGCCTTGATAAATCCTTTTTCAAAATCAGTGTGAATAACGCCAGCGGCTTGGGGTGCCTTAGCCCCTTTGGGAATAGTCCACGCCCGTGTTTCTTTTGGCCCACAGGTGAAAAAGGTAATTAAGTTCAAAAGCGAATAACCCGCACGAATAACCCGCGCTAGACCGGTTTCTTCTAAGCCCAATGTTTCTAGAAATTCTTTCTTATCTTCTTCGCTGTCTAGCTGGCTTACTTCTTCTTCAATTTTGGCTGAAATCACCACACTACCGGCGCCTTCTTTGGCTGCCATTTCTGCAATTTTTTTTGATAATTCATTGCCATCAGCGGCGGCTGATTCTTCAACGTTGCAAACATAAAGAACCGGTTTTGAAGTAAGAAGTTGCAACATGCGAAATTGTTTTTCTTCATCTTCATCTACTGTCATGGCGCGTGCAGGGGTGCCATCTTGTAATAGTTTTAATGCACGTTCTATCAATTGCATTTCACCCACAGAGGCTTTATCACCACCGCGAACTTTTTTACTTAACGGCTGTATACGTTTTTCAAGGCTTTCCATATCGGCAAGCATAAGTTCGGTTTCAATTATTTCTGCATCACGCACCGGATCAACCCCGCCTTCAACGTGGGTTACGTTGCCATCTTCAAAACAGCGCACAACATGAATAATGGCGTCTACTTCGCGAATGTTAGCAAGAAACTGGTTACCTAATCCTTCGCCCTTGGATGCGCCTTTTACCAGACCGGCAATATCAACAAATTCAAGTTGGGTTGGCACTTCTTTGGCCGATCCAGCAATTTTTGCCAATTTGTCTTGGCGTTGATCAGGCACCGATACCCGACCAACGTTTGGTTCAATGGTGCAAAATGGGAAATTAGCTGCTTCTGCCGCAGCCGTTGCGGTAAGTGCATTAAACAATGTTGATTTGCCAACATTAGGCATTCCGACAATACCACATTTGAAACCCATTAATCTTGCTCCTGGTTATTGTTTTTCTTTGTTATTGGCGCTATGGCGCGCGCTACATTAGTCATAAAATCTGCATCTTTTTGTAAAAATATTAAATCAATGTTGTCGGCTACCTCTGCCAACAATGGCTCAAGCCATTTTGCATCGGCTTTGGCAAAATCATTTAAAACGTGTCCGGTCACCCTATCTTTATCACCGGGGTGGCCAATGCCCAAACGCACGCGTGCGTAATCGTCACCGATGGCAGAATTAATTGAACGCAAACCATTATGTCCGGCATGGCCGCCGCCGCGCTTAACCCGAACCTTGCCCGGCACTAAATCCAATTCATCATGAAGAACAATTATATCTGCGGTCGGAATTTTATAAAACTTGGTTACCTGAACTACTGAAATGCCAGATTCATTCATGAATGTTTGCGGTTTCAAAATCAGGATTTTTTCATCACCGATACTGCCTTCAGACAGTTCGCCCTGAAACTTTGCCCGCCACGGGGAAAAGTTATGGCGACGAACGATTTCGTCCGCCGCCATAAAACCAATGTTGTGGCGGTTGTGGGCATATTTTTCGCCAGGATTTCCAAGCCCCACAACCAAACGCATTGATCAGTTCCCCCATGGGAAGAGAGTGTTAAAAAGCGAGGATTAATCCTCTTTCTTTTCTTCTTTCTTTGCTTCGCCATCAGCGTCTTCACCGCCTTCATCACCCTCAACTTCGGTGGTTTCTTCTTCGACCACTGCCACGGTAGGTGCGGCAACGGTTGCGATGGTGAAATCACGGTCAGTGATGGTTGGGCGTGTACCTTCGGGCAGGGTTACATGGCTAATATGAATAGAATCACCAATTTCCTTGCCGGTTAGGTCAATTTCGATGAATTCCGGCATAGCCAGAGGCGAAACCCTGAGTTCCAGTTCGTGACGAACAATGTTCAAAACACCGCCGAGCTTGATACCCGGAGAATCTTCATGATTGGTGAAGTGAATTGGAACCTCAACAGAAATTCTGCTGTCTTTGTTTACCCGCAGAAAATCCAGATGGATTGGCCTGTCGGTAACTGGGTGCAATTGCACGTCACGCGGAACAACGGTGTATTTTTCGCTACCAAGTTCAATGGAATAAGCGTGCGAGAAAAAACCGCCACGTTTTACGTATTTGTTCAGTTCGTTAGGATCGATAGAAATTGTTACGGGGTCTTTTTTATCCCCATAAATAACTGCGGGCACACGACCTGAACGTCGGGTCGCGCGGGCTGCCCCCTTACCTGCCCGCTCACGCACTTCGGCGCGAATAGTTGAAATGTCAGCCATTGGCTTTCTCCTTTTATATTTAACGTAGACACCAGCCTCCAGGGGTGCGGTGCCTTCTAAATCCTCAATGCCTGGCTTTTGGCCCGGCCCCGAGGAACCTTTAATCAGTCAAAGAGGGTTGAAACTGAACTCTCTTCACTGATGCGTCTCATTGCCTCGCCCATTAGGGGGGCAATAGTTAATTGTTCTACCTTTTTGGCGCCGATGACCGCATCGGTAGCCAAGATACTGTCGGTAACAAATAGCTTACTCATTACCGAATTTTCTATTCTTTGCACCGCGCCGCCTGACAAAACACCGTGCGATACATACGCCATAACCGACTTAGCGCCAGCATTCATTAATGCTTCGGCAGCATTGCAAAGGGTGCCCGCAGAATCAACAATATCGTCAACCAAAATACAATTGCGGCCTTCGACTTCGCCGATAATGTTCATCACCTCTGAAACGCCGGCACGTTCGCGTCTTTTATCAATAATTGCCAAATCGGCATCAATCCGCCTAGCTACGGCCCGGGCACGGATAACACCGCCCACGTCAGGTGACACCACTGTGGTCTCGTCCATATTGACGCGTTCTTTAATGTCACGGGTAAGTACAGGAGCGGCATATAGGTTGTCCACCGGAATATCAAAAAACCCCTGTATCTGACCAGCGTGAAGATCCATGGTCAAAACCCGGTCGGCACCGGCGGTGGTAATAAGATTGGCCACTAATTTGGCTGAAATTGGCGTTCTCGGAGCCGGTTTACGGTCTTGGCGGGCATAGCCAAAATATGGCAACACAGCGGTAATTCGCCTGGCTGAACCACGCCTGAGGGCATCAATAACCACCAATAATTCCATCAGGTTATCGTTGGCCGGAAATGATGTGGACTGAATGACAAACACGTCTTCGCCGCGCACGTTTTCCTGAATTTCGACAAATATTTCCATGTCGGAGAAACGCTGTATCTTTCCCTGTGTTAGGGAAATTCCAAGTACGCTGGCAATATCCTCGGCCAGAGCCCTGTTGGAGTTGCAGGAAATAATTTTCATCGGTCCAATCGCCTTAGGTTTGGCCCTTTAAAAGCCAAGGCAGCAAAAACTTAAAATTCAATGGGGTGGCTAGCACAACTTAGGCGCCCTTAAATACCCCTTGAAACGCGCCGGAATGTAGCAGCCCTGAGGTGGGCTGTAAACGAACAATATGGCTAAAATCAGCGTATTTTTCAATAACTTACAAGACCCCCCAGACCCAGCTTATCATTGTGGTGGTGGCAGGGCGCGTCCTGGTACTTTTGGTAATGACACTCTGGGTGGTTCCCCCACTGGTTTTTGGGGTAAGGGGCTTCTTGAAAAATCGGCCATAATCCTAGCTATACCCTTGGCTGCGGCCTTTGAAATGGGCGATGCAACTTCGTGCCAATTCCCATCAAGAGAGCCTATCGGCACCTCTTTTTCCTGCACGGCATTACCCAATTCCTTGCCGCCAATTTCACCAACCCGCCAGATAATTCTAGCCATTTCATTGCCCGGGCTGGTCGGAACCATCTCGACCAGACCGCCGATTACATATACCGCCTGTCTGGGGTCTTCGGTCACAAGGATATCATTGATTAGCAGCTCTTTTGCCATGGCCTTGCTTAGCAACAATCCCTCTTGTGGGGAAAGCCCGGCTATGCCCGCCATCAAGACGCCACGGGTCATTGGGTCAACCGGTGGTTCTGCGCGCTTGCTCTCGCCCTGCACTATTTCAAAAATAGTCGCGGCGATACCTTG
>JAOUJU010000022.1 GCA_029883045.1 Rhodospirillaceae bacterium | reverse complement strand
GCCATACAAAACGTCATCACCGCGCCCGCCCTCAATTTCCATTCCCGGTTCGGGCTCGGGTTCGGGCTCGGGTTCGGGTTCTGGTTCTGGCTCGGGTTCTGGCTCGGGTTCTGGCTCGGGCTCGGGTGGCGGAGCTTCACCCACCGGTGGAACAGCAGTTGGTGTGCTTGGTGATTGTGTTGTTGTAGTGGCGCTTCCTTGCGCCACGTTTGGTTCTGGTGCAGGTTCTGGTGCAGGCGCGGGTTCGGATGGAACAAATACCTGATCCATCCCTTCGCTTGGGAGGAGTTGGCTACCTCCATCACCCAAAGTCACCTTAATGACTTCATCGGTTGGGGCTATTGGTGCATCCGCGCCACCAGCAGCAGTTTCAAGCCCGGCAACCTCATCAATGGTGTTGATGACAGGAATGGCCGCTTCCATGCCATAGCTATTTGCAGTACCGCTTTCGAGCGGAAGAAGATGGAGGGTTGAACCAAAAATTCTAACAACATCTGAAACATCGTAAATTGGCATTGCCATCGGAGCCGATTTAAAGCCATTAACCTCAATAGCAAAGTACGCTTGGTTTATGGTCATGACACCTGCATCATTGATTATTATTACCTCGCCGACAAAGCCATCTGATTCTTCCATCATCACAACCTTCAGGTTGGTGCCGTCACCAAGATCAATGCCAACCTGGGTTCCGCGAATGCCTATTGTGGCGTGCGGGGTATTTACTAACATTGCTTCGGGATCAGTTTTAGCAATTTCACCTGATACTATGGTGAACAACCCTTTCATCACCGAAAGCGATATGCTTCCTTCTTGGGCACCGGGGTCGTAAATAAGTTCATCGAGTATCATTCTGGCATTTTCACCAACCGCAACCGAAGTTCCATCGGCAAGCAAAATGCCAAGACCTTCGCCGTCACCGGTTTCAATAACGTCGCCCGGAAATACCGGTGCGCCAGCATCTACGCTTAGGCGTGTTCCGTCTGCCCGGATAACAATGATCTCGCCGCTGATGGATGTTATTTTACCTATGGCATCGCCCGCTGGGATTTCCCCTGCAACCATACCCGGTGTTTGTGGCCCAGCTAACATTATAGCACTATGGGCAGGCAATCGAAGCCCACCATCGCTAACCAATGCGGGTGGCGTATCTGCATCAAAGAAACCTTCGATTGTAACGCTAGCACCATCGGGGCTGGTTAAAACCATATCGCTACCCATCCGCGCAAACCCAGCGTCGGCCGGGTTAAACCCTGCGGGCAACCTGACCTCATCGCCACTAACTTGAACTGTCGTAGTTTCGTTCGCAATTGAAGGTGAGAAACTTGCCTGTACTGACATAACACAAACCCCTATTACCAAGATAACAAAGCATTTACATGGGCATGACCAATATATGGTCGTGTTGTGCGTCTGGCTCCAGTTGTTATTATAACATATTTGGCCGATAAATTACATTGATATAAGAGGTTAAATTGTGTTGGATGCAGAGGAATAATATTGAAATTATTGATGTTTTTTGCAAAATATCCCTTTCACCCCTTCCGTTGGGACTATCAGGCGTTAATATGGCCACCATGACCATTGTGCGTACCATCAATCAAACAGAAAGATTTTTCTAAATGATCAGCGTTGAAAATATAGCTCTGCATTTTGGCGGGGTTAAGGCAGTTGATGGGGTAAGCCTTGAAATTGGCAAGGGAACCATTACCGGACTTATCGGTCCCAACGGTGCCGGAAAAACAACCCTGTTCAATATTATTGCTGGCGTATACGAGCCAACGTTTGGCCGTGTATTGCTTGATGGTGAAGATATAACCCCACTAAAACCCCATCAACGCTTCGCCAAGGGTTTGCTCAGAACATTTCAAATTGCCCATGAATTTTCATCCATGACGGTACGTGAAAACCTAATGATGGTTCCGCCCAATCAATCGGGTGAAACATTGATAAACGCATGGTTTAATCGCGCAGCGGTAAAAAGCGAAGAACATATTAACCGACAAAAAGCAGATGAGGTTCTTGATTTTTTAAACCTTGACCATGTGGCCAGCGAACAGGCCGGGAACCTTTCGGGTGGACAAAAAAAACTTCTCGAACTTGGTCGCACGATGATGGTTGAAGCCAAGGTGGTTTTGCTTGACGAAGTCGGTGCTGGGGTTAACCGCACATTGTTGAAACATATTGGCGATGCCATAGTGCGCCTTAATAAAGAGCGCGGTTATACGTTTTGCATGATTGAGCACGACATGGATTTTATTTCCAAATTATGTAACCCGGTAATAGTAATGGCAGAAGGAAGGTTGCTTACCCAAGGAACAGCCGCAGAAGTAAAATCAAACGAAGATGTAATTGAGGCCTATTTGGGCAGAGGACTAAAAAACAAAACCGAAAGCAGGTCCGCATGAGCTATCTAGTGGCCAATGAAATGCGCGGTGGCTATGGAAGTGCGGATATTTTGCACGGCTGCACCATATCGGTGGACAAAGGTGAGATAGCGGTAATAGTCGGGCCCAATGGTGCTGGCAAATCTACCGCTATGAAAGCAATGTTTGGTATGCTTTCTTTGCGCGGTGGTAACGTGTTGCTGGCTGGCAACGACATAACAAACCTTTCACCCCAAGACCGAGTAAAAATGGGAATGGCCATGGTGCCGCAAACCAATAATATTTTCACATCCATGACGGTTGAGGAAAATCTTGAAATGGGTGCATACCTACGCCGTGATGACATAAGCAAAACTATGGATCATGTTTTTGAGCTGTTCCCCGTGTTGGCCGAAAAGCGCAACCAAGATGCGGGCGAGCTTTCCGGTGGGCAACGCCAACAGGTGGCGGTTGGCCGTGCACTAATGACACAGCCAAAAATTTTAATGCTGGATGAGCCAACAGCCGGTGTTTCACCCATAGTAATGGATGAACTTTTTGACCGCATATTAGAAGTAAAGAAAACTGGTATCGCCATATTGATGGTTGAACAAAATGCAAGTCAGGCCCTACACATTGCCGACACCGGATACGTTTTGGTCGGCGGAACCAATAAATACACCGACAGCGGGGAAGCATTATTGCAAAACCCCGATGTCAGAAAATCATTTTTAGGCGGTTAATACACATGACACCCGATTTATTAAACGCACTGGTGCTTATTACCAATTATGTAATTGTTCCGGGTCTTGCCTATGGATCACAACTAGCGTTAGGCGCGCTTGGTATTACCCTGATATATGGGACATTGCGGTTTGCCAATTTTGCTCATGGCGAAACTATGGCTTTTGGCGCGATGATGGCAATACTATTTACGTGGTGGCTGCAATCAATGGGAATATCGATTCAGCCGTTGCCGACAGCGCTTTTGGCTTTGCCCCTGGCAATCGCTGCGACAATTGCTTTTGCTTTATTTACCGACAAGGCAGTTTACAAATTTTATCGCAAAAAACGAAGCACTTCTGCGGTTTTTGTCATTGCCTCTATTGGGGTTATGTTCATGATGAACGGGATAGTCCGCTTTATCATCGGCACCAATGACCGTAATTTTGCCGACGGTGAACGCTACATAATAATGGCCCGTGATTTTAAAAATATGACAGGCCTTGATGAGGGCTTGGGGATAAAGGTAAGCCAAGGCATCACGGTGGTGGTCGCAGTAATTTTAGTTGGCGCGTTATTTTTGTTTTTACAAAAAACTCGTGCGGGAAAAGCCATGCGGGCATTTTCCGATAATGAAGACCTTGCCCTACTTTCAGGAATTAACCCGGAACGGGTCGTATTGATCGCATGGGTTATAACCGCAACGCTGGCGACTATTGCTGGAACGCTTTACGGTCTGGACAAAAGCTTCAAACCATTTACATTTTTTCAACTTTTGCTGCCACTATTTGCAGCCGCCATCGTTGGCGGTATTGGCAAGCCCATTGGTGCCATCGCCGGTGGGTTTATAATCGCCTTTTCCGAAGTAACGGTTACTTATGCCTATAAAAAGTTCCTTACCTACATAGTTCCCGAAGGAATGGAACCAAACGGGCTAGTACAGCTTTTATCAACCGATTATAAATTTGCAGTTTCATTTATAATTCTAGTTGTGGTTTTACTGGTACGGCCAACTGGCATAATGAAGGGTGGGTCGGTATGATTGATATAAATAATTCCCTTCGTGCGATTATTTCATTTTCTGTAATAGCGTTGCTTTTTGTTGTTATTGGAACCGTACAATCATGGTCGGTGGCGCTGACCATTTTTAACCTTGGCATTATTTCAGCAATAATGGCGCTAGGGGTTAATATTCAGTGGGGTTATGCCGGACTTTTCAATGTGGGAACCATGGGTTTTGCCGCCCTTGGTGGGGTAGCTGCAGTGTTGGTATCGCAACCACCCGTGCCCGAGGCTTGGACGGCTGGCGGCTGGCGGCTGGCTGTATCAATCGCACTGTTTATTGCAATAATTTCCATGGTGGTTATCGTCTATAAAAAAACCACCAAAGGATTAATAAGAAACATTTCAATCACCGCAATTATTGTTCCCGGTTATTTTGTATTTCGATTCTTTTTTGACCCTGCCTCATCTGCAATTGAATCCGTTAACCCAGCAGTAACGGGTTTTTTAGGTGGCTTAGGCTTACCTATATTATTTTCGTGGATTGTTGGTGGTTTTTTCGCCGCAGGTGCGGCGTGGCTGGTGGGCAAGGTATCGCTGGGCCTGCGTTCTGATTACCTAGCAATTGCAACTCTTGGTATTTCCGAAATAATTATCGCCTTCATAAAGAATGAAGACTGGTTGACCCGTGGGGTCAAAAACGTAACCGGGCTTAATCGCCCTGTCCCTTACGAAATTGAGCTACAAAAAAACGATGCTTTTATCGGTTGGGTTGAATGGTTAAATGAAAGTGCGCTTAGTGCCATTAGTGCAGATAAACATACTGCCTTATTGCACCAAATGGTGATTGAGCATTCGGGAATTTTTGTAAAACTTTGCTACAGTGGATTGTTTATTGCTGTTTTAATTACAATTTTAATGCTCAGCGTCAAAGCCCTTGATTCACCCTGGGGGCGAATGATGCGCGCCATTCGCGATAACGAAATTTCCGCTGGTGCCATGGGCAAAAACGTAACCGGAAGGCACCTTCAGGTATTTATTCTGGGTTCTGCCGTGGTCGGCATTGCAGGCGCCATGTTAGTAACGCTAGATGGGCAACTAACGCCCGGAACATACCATCCGCTTCGCTATACCTTCTTAATTTGGGTCATGGTTATTGTCGGTGGTTCGGGCAATAATTTAGGTTCAGTTCTGGGCGGATTTTTAATATGGCTGGTATGGATCGAGGCCGAGCCAGTGGGCGTGTGGGCCATAGACCAATTGACCAGTTGGATGGACGGCTCTAACCCGATACGCCTGCATTTGATGGAAACTGCCCAACATATGCGGGTCTTCATTATGGGGCTGGTTTTGTTGCTGGTAATGCGTTTCCACCCCGAAGGGCTGTTACCCGAAGTTGTTAAGCGCGAAGAAGGTGAATAGATTAAAAAAATATATGGATTATTGACCTTAAGGCGATATAGCATATAGCCACAATCAATTAAAAAGGGGGGAAACCGGGCTTTGAAAAGCTGGGCACCCCATCAACCCGGGAGGAAAATATGAAGAAACTTCTACTTACAACAACCCTGTTTGGGGCAATGGCATCAGCTACGGTTGCCATGGCGGGCGATATAAAAGTTGGTGTTATAATTGGCTTTACTGGCCCAATTGAATCTCTAACCCCTGATATGGCAGCATCGGCTGAGCTGGCATTTAAAGAAGCATCAGATTCCGGCATGCTTCTTGGTGGTCAGGCAATCGCTCCTGTGCGAAAAGATTCAACTTGTGTTGATGCTGCTGCTGCAACCGCCAATGCTGAAAACCTTATTACGGCTGAAAATGTTGTGGCCATTTATGGCGCAGATTGTTCCGGTGTAACCGGTGCTATCGCCAACAACGTGGCTGTTCCCAATGGTGTTGTTATGGTTTCACCGTCCGCTACCTCGCCCGGTCTTTCTGCGCTGGATGACAAAGGATATTTTTTCCGCACAGCCCCATCTGATGCTCGCCAAGGCGAAGTAATTGCTGATGTTTTAAAAAGCCGTGGCATAACCGACGTTGCCGTTACCTATACCAACAATGATTACGGCAAGGGTTTGGCGGATTCATTCGCAACCGCATTTGCTAAAAACGGTGGCAAGGTTTCAATATCTGCATCCCACGAAGACGGCAAAGCAGATTATTCTGCTGAAGTTGGCGCATTGGCAGCAACCGGATCAAAGCATCTGGCCGTGTTTGGCTACCTTGATCAAGGCGGCAAAGGCATCGTTCAGGCATCAATTGATTCCGGTGCCTTTGATAACTTCATTCTGGGTGATGGCATGATCGGTGACAGCCTGACAGATAATTTTGGCTCAAGCCTTAATGGTTCTATCGGCACAGTTGCCGGTGGCCAATCAGATGGTGCCATGACATTTGGTGCAATGGCCGATAAAGCCGGCATCAAAAAAGATGGTCCTTATGTTGGTGAATCTTATGATGCAGGTGCGCTGATAGCGCTGTCCATGCAGGCATCTGGTGCACCAACCCGTGGTGGCATCCAGAAAAACATGATGAAGGTTGCTAATGCACCCGGAACAAAAATCATGCCGGGCGAAATTGCCAAAGGCCTGAAAATTTTGGCCGAAGGTGGCGACATTGATTATGTCGGTGCCACCAACGTCGAATTCAACCAAGTGGGTGAGGTTTTGGGCACCTTCAAGGAACTGGAAATTAAAGGCGGCAAGTTCGAAACCGTTAAAATCCACTAAGTTCTTTTAAATAAATAAAATTCAGCCGGGCGCCAATAAACAGTGCCCGGCTGTTTTTTTGCCTCAAACAAATCCCACAAAATATTTATGGGCGACATTCGACCCAATGGGGTCTAAAAGCTATAAAATGATTGATCCATTTGGCAGAAAAATAAGCTATCTGCGCGTTTCGGTAACGGACCGTTGTGATTTTCGTTGCAGTTATTGCATGTCCGAAGACATGACCTTTTTACCCCGTTCAGAAATTCTTGACCTAGAAGAGCTTGACCAAGTTGCCAGCGCCTTTATTGCCCACGGCGTAGACAAAATACGCCTAACCGGGGGCGAGCCGCTGGTTCGCAGGGGCATAATGAACCTTATACATTCTCTTTCGCGTCACAAAAAAAGTGGGGCGTTAAAGGAATTAACCCTTACAACCAACGCCAGCCAACTTTACCGTTTTGCCGATGAGCTAGCCGATAGCGCAATTGAACGCATAAATGTTTCCCTTGATACCCTAAATCCTGAAACATTTACCCGTCTTACCAAAAATGGTGACCATGCACAGGTAATGCAAGGCATAGACGCTGCACACAAAGCGGGATTAAAAATCAAAATAAATACGGTTGCACTAAAGGGCATCAACGATAATGAATTTGATGAAATTATAAACTGGTGCGGTGAACGTGGGTTTGATCTAACCCTGATTGAAACTATGCCCATGGGTGATATCGGGAATTTACGCTTTGACCATCACCTTGAATTGAGCGCTGTGCGAAAACAAATTGAAAAAAACTGGACCCTGACACAATCGCAATACAATACTGGAGGTCCATCCAGATATGTTGATATTGGGGAAACAAAAACTAGGCTTGGTTTTATCACCCCCCTATCGGAACATTTTTGTGATACCTGCAACCGGGTACGCTTAACATGTACCGGCATGCTTTATATGTGTTTGGGTCAAGATGGTTCGGTTGATATGCGTGAACCATTAAGGTCAGACCCAAGTGGAAAAAAGCTAAAGCAGGCAATCGAAGATGCTATTTCTAAAAAACCCAAAGGTCATGATTTTGAGATAAAATCTGGGATAAATATTCCATCCGTTACCCGCCACATGAGCGTTACCGGGGGTTAGGCCCCTAGTAAGGCGTCGCCCCCCTTTGCAAATGACTTTGGTTTTATGTATTCTCAAATACGTATCGTTTAAGGAAATAAAACTGTGAAATACAACAAGATAGCATTTGTCGCAGCGCGCCAAAAACAGGCGCAAGATGCGTTGAAAAAAATGCAGACCAAATACGGTAACAGCGACCCCGCTAAGGCTGATGTTATTGTCGCCCTTGGTGGTGACGGTTATATGCTGCGCACGCTTCATAAATTCCTAAAACGCAACGTTCCTATTTTCGGAATGAACCGTGGTTCGGTTGGTTTTTTGATGAATGAATTCAAGGTTATCGGTTTAAAAAAACGCCTTGAGCAAGCCCAAGCAATTAACCTGCACCCACTTCGGATGAAGGTTACCGAACTAAACGGAAAAACCCGCGAAGCATTAGCAATAAACGAGGTTTCGCTTTTGCGCCAAACGCGTCTTGCGGCAAAACTGAAAATTAAAATTGACGGCAAAGTGCAAATGGAAGAATTAATTTGTGATGGGGCTATTGTCGCAACGCCTGCTGGCAGTACCGCATACAACCTTTCGGCGCACGGTCCTATTATTCCCCTGGGGGCAGACCTTATGGCCCTTACGCCAATAAGTGCGTTTCGCCCACGCCAATGGCGCGGTGCATTGTTGCCTAGTGATGCAAAAATTGAATTTGAAGTTCTTGACCCGCACGAACGCCAGGTCAGTGTTGCCGCTGATGGAACCGAGGTTAGAAAAATAAAAAGCGTTACCATATGCGAAGATGGATCATTAAAACCAACACTTTTGTTTGACCCCGAACACAATCTCGAAGATCGAATTGTGCGTGAACAATTCTTGCTTTAGCTTGCGGGTTTACTTTTGCTCGGTTATTTGTGTTGAGCACCAACAGCGTCAACGATGCTGTCAAAGCCATCACCGCGCAAACAATCAACCAATTCGCGCTTTATTGTATCAACCAATCCGGGGCCTTCGTAAACCAGCGCGCTGTAAAGTTCGACCAACGAAGCACCTTGGATAATTTTTTCATACGCCCCTTTTCCGTCTTCAATTCCACCGACCCCGATAAGTGGTATCTTGCCATTGGTCGCTAGATACATTTCTGACAAAACCCGTGTGGACATTTCAAAAAGTGGGCGCCCGCTTAAGCCCCCTGTTTCGGCCCGCCTTGCATTCTTTAGCGTTTCAGGGCGTTCGATTGTGGTATTGCTTATAATCAGCCCGTCAATTCCCGAATCGAGCGCAACCTCTGCAATATCAGATTTATCTTCATCGGTTAGGTCCGGGGCAATTTTTAGCAACACCGGCGTGTAACCACTTTCAACCGAAACGCTGTCTCTTGCCCCAAGGGTCCGTGCCAGCAATTCCCGCAATGGTGCGGGGCCCTGTAATGTGCGCAAGCCCGGCGTATTGGGCGACGAAATATTAATAACCAAAAAATCAGCCAGCGGTGAAAATGCTACCGCACCGATTTCATAGTCGGCGGCAGCATCTGTTGTGTCTTTGTTTTTTCCCAGGTTAACCCCAACAATGCCCGAGGCTTCACCGCGTAGAGCAAGCCTTGATGCGGCTGCATAATGGCCTTGATTGTTAAAGCCCATTTGGTTGATTACCGCGCGGTCTTCTTCTAGCCGAAAAAGCCTAGGCCTTGGGTTTCCAGCCTGCGGTCTAGGGGTAAGCGAGCCCACCTCAACAAAGCCAAAACCCTGATCGAGCATTTGTTCGAAAACTTCTGCATTTTTGTCAAACCCAGCGGCCAGCCCAATGGGGTTGGGGAACGTCATTCCCCACAGATAAACCCCCAATTCCGGAGGATTGTACGGGGTGGGAACGGGAACCAGCCTTGATTTAAGGGCATAAAGCGCAAGGGAATGAGCCTGCTCAGGTTCAAGCAGGCGGATAAATGGCCAAACGTATTTGTATAACCCCTTAGGCATAAACAAACATTATCAGGTTCCCAAATATAATTCATGATTTTTCGATCAAATGGCTTTGGCTTTATGGCCCAGAATAGTGCTGATTCGCACAATGAGAAGATCACGCCAACAATTAAGCTCAAAATTTGCATTATGCGTGGTGAGCTGACGCATTGGCTGCATTTTGGCAATTTATATTATTTCTGTCAGGTATCTTATTTTCATAAATTTTATAGTTAATTCAATCAGTTAACGCATTAAATGAGCATTATTTGGATTGAAAAATAATTTTGGCACAACCTTTGCTCTATTTGTAATTGAGAGAAAACGGATCACCAAAAAAGGGATATTGATGATGGCAACCAAGCCCCCCACAAGCGCCGTCTCATCCGGGCACCAAGCCCCCAGGAGCCCGTCTTTTAAAGGTGATCCGTTTTCCTCTTCCTTGGCACTTATTGATCTGCTGGGTAAATCCGGACTGATGCTTGCCCCGGCCATGCCAAAGGATGAACTGATAAACGCCGCCGCCAAAAGGTATGGCATAACACCACTGCAGGCCAAGGGCGTGTATAAAGCCATCGCCGGATTTGGTGAAAAAGATATGCACTAAACAAACTGGACTTAAAAAAAAATTAAAAAATCTAAACAGGGATAAAAAAATGAACTACGAATACACACCCAGCAATAATAGCCAGTCAATTATTTACGAAGCCGCTTCGCCGCATATAAATTATTACAACGAAACCTCGGGCGAAAGTATTTTTGAAGATGGGTTTTTTAATTTGATAGCCCTGAGAAGTTTTATGGTTTTATCCATAACTGCAATTGCTGCAAATTTGCGGGTTATTTTAGAAGGCGTGCTTTAGACAGTAATTATACTAGTCGTCGTGGCGTTCGCTCTTGTCGCGATCATTGCTTGATCGTTCACTATCATGCCCGGAATTGTCATCATCACTACCGCCGTCGTCATCCCCATCATCTCCGCCGTCATCGCTACTGTCATCGCCGCCATCATTTTCGTCGCTGCCTGAATTATCATCTGAATTATCATCGCTATCATCTGATTTGGAATTATCAGCAGCATCATTATCATCAGACTCGCGCTCAGTTATTACATATTCATCATTATATTCACCGCCCCGGTGATCATCTATTTCCATACCCTCATCATGGTCTCTGCTGGCAATCTCAACACCGTCAGAATCTTCATTATCTATCCAATTGGCAACACCAGGGATTTTTCGGTCAACCTCGTCATCACCCGTAAGATCAATTCCGCCAAACGGGGTTGATAGTTCGCCGTTTTTTTCAATTCTTCCTGTAGAACCTATGTCTATAAAAACGCTACGCCCAGTTGTGGTATTGCTGGCCCTGTCAGTGTCTCTATCTCTATTGCGGGCACGCATAATTGCTGCGCCCTTTATCACACCAACCGAGGTCGCGCCGTCGCTATCAATTTTTATGGCAAGCTCGGTTCCACGAATACCTATTGTTGCGGTTGGGGTTAGGATAGTTATGTTTTCTTTTTTAATGTGCCCGGAAGCATAATAATAAGTACCCTGCGAAAGGCTTATTATAAGGCTATTGTCATTTGCATTTGCATCAGGATCATAAACAAGCTCGTCAATCTCAACCTCGGCATTGCTGCCAAGGGTCATTGTTGTTGCGTCCATAAATTTGACTGTCATTGATGAATTTTTACCGGTGGAAAGAACTTCACCGGCACCAACCAAATCGCCTACATTTTTTTCATAATTAACACCAACCACGCGACTGGCGAATGTTTCACCAATGGATTCATGCACCGAACCAATAGAAGCACCAAGCGGCGCTGCCGTTGCTGCGATAGAAGCAAAAATCGCAAAGCCAGCAGTGATGGCAATGGTAAGTAAAATGTTTTTAAATCTGAAAAGTTTCATTTTTCCTGCCGCTCAAGAGCGCGTTATAAAGTGGCGCTTGTTATATAGACAACGCCAAAGGCCCGAGAAATAATCCCGGAAAAAATAAAATAGTTAATTATTTGATTTTGCTTAGTTTTTTATGGATATTTTTGGTTTTTTTATGGCTGCCAAGTAGAAATGTCGACTTCTAATTGTTCACCGTTTGCCATGTTTTTGACCTCGTGCATACCATTGTCATCACTAGGCGGAAACCATACAAATGCAATTCCTTTGCGCTCGGCGTAGCGCAGTTGGTTTTTCAACTTTCCTTGCTCATGGTACATTTCAACATTTATACCACGCGCACGAAGTTTCTGGGCGGTGGCAGCAGCAACCGCACGATCGCTTCCGGGTAATTGCGCCACCATAACCGCAGTCGGGCCCTTGGCCCCGATATCAAGCTTTCCTTCTTTTAGTAGCTTGACAAATATTCGTGTCAAACCAATGGAAAACCCTACACCCGGAAGGCGTTTGTTCATATAGCTGGAAACAAGGTTATCGTAGCGCCCACCTGAACATATTGACGGAAAATCCGGATAATCAGCCAGCTTAGTTTCGTAAACGGTACCAGTGTAATAATCAAAACCACGTGCAATTGAAAGATCTGCAAACACCACGCCTGATGGAATGTGTGATAAAGCGTTCATTACAAACTCAAGCTCGCTTAACCCTTCGTCAAGGATGTCATTTTTTATTCCAAGTGCGTGCACAGCAGAAACAAACCCGGCATCACCTGTCCTGATTTTTGCCAATGACAAACATTTGCCAACCATTTCGCCATCTAGATTT
>JAOUJU010000250.1 GCA_029883045.1 Rhodospirillaceae bacterium | reverse complement strand
CCATTTGGCGGGTTTGACCATAACGCCCAATCTCTTCGGGTGGTTACTGCGCTCGAGCACCGTTACGCCGCATTTGAAGGGCTTAACCTTACGTGGGAAACCCTCGAAGGTATTGTTAAGCACAATGGCCCATTAACGGGGTTTGCTGGTGCTAAACCGTTACCGTGGGCAATAGTTGAATACGCTAAATTACAAGACCTTGAACTTAGCACTTTTGCCTCGGCCGAAGCCCAGGCGGCGGCGGCATCTGATGATGTGGCGTACAATAATCACGATATTGATGATGGCCTGCGCGCCGAACTATTTACCATTGATGATATCCGCGAGGTTGATTTTGTTGGTAGCGCCATTAGAGATGTGGAAAAAACCTATCCTGGGCTTGACCGTTCGCGCACAATTCACGAAACCATTCGCAGGCTCATAGGAAGCATGGTTGGGGACATTTTAACAGAATCAAAAAAACGAATTGGTGATGCGCAGCCTAAATCGGCTGGCGATATTCGTGCCCTTAAAGCCCCGGTTATTGATTTTTCCGATGCCATGAAAAAAAATGATAAGGAATTAAAAGAATTTCTGTTCAATAACATGTACAGGCATTACAAACTCAACCGCATGACCGCCAAGGCAAAGCGTGTTGTGGGCGACCTGTTCGATCTGTTTTTGCACGACCCTAGTTGCTTGCCAGATGAATGGTCTGTTCTTGCGGGTGATGCTAACTCAGAGCAAACCGCACGTTTGGTTGCAGATTATATTGCCGGAATGACGGATCGTTTCGCCCTTGATGAACACTCACGCCTGTTTGACCTTCAGGCCAAGAAAAATGATGTAAGTATTAGCTAATGAACCTTTTTAGACATTTCACCCAAGAAGTATCAACCATATGTGCAAACCTTGAGGCACTAAAGGGCCAAGATATATCACGCCTAACGGTTGAAGCCCCGCGCGACACAAGCCATGGCGACATTACCACCAATGCGGCCATGGTGCTGTGCAAGGGCGCAAACATGAAACCGCGCGACCTTGCCGAAATCATCAAAACCGAAATTGAAAAATTAGATGGTGTGCGCAGCGCAGAAATTGCCGGGCCGGGGTTTATTAACTGTCGTTTGGACAACGGGTTTTGGCACAGGCAATTGGCTGAAATATTAAAATTAGGCACCGATTATGGCACGTCTGACATTGGGGCAGGGCACAAAGTAAATGTCGAATATGTTTCGGCTAACCCGACCGGGCCAATGCACGTCGGCCATGGCCGGGGTGCGGTGTTTGGCGATGTTTTAGCGTCATTGCTAGAAAAGGCCGGGTTCGATGTTTGTCGCGAATATTACATTAACGACGCTGGTGCCCAGGTCGATGTTTTGGCGCGTTCGCTTTATCTGCGTTATTTGCAGGCATTGGGCGATGAAATTGGTGAAATACCCGAAGGGCTTTATCCCGGTGATTACCTAGTTCCAGTTGGACAGGCACTAGCAAAGCGTGATGGTGAAAAATGGAAAGGAATGGCAGAAGATAAATGGCTTTTGCCTATCCGCGATTTTGCAATTTCAGCAATGATGGACCTAATCCGCGAAGACCTTGGTGCGTTGGGCGTAAAGCACGATGTATTTACATCGGAACACAAATTGGTAAGTGACGGCAAGGTTGATGAGGCAATTAATTTCTTAAAAGAAAATAATCTTATTTACCAAGGCGTGCTTGAACCACCTAAGGGGCAAAAACCGGACGACTGGGAGATGCGTGAACAAACATTGTTCAAGGCAACCGAATTTGGCGATGATGTTGACCGCCCGGTGCAAAAATCAGATGGATCATGGACGTACTTTGCGTCCGACATGGCATGCCACATGGATAAATACAATCGTGGCTTCGCCGATATGATCGATGTCTGGGGTGCCGATCACGGTGGTTATGTTAAACGCATGCAAGCAGCGGTAAAGGCCCTTAGCAATAATAAAGGATCGCTGGATGTAAAACTGTGCCAGATGGTTAACCTTATGGATGCGGGCGAGCCGGTAAAAATGTCCAAACGCGCAGGCACGTTTGTAACCCTTCGCGATGTAATTGACGAAGTGGGCAAAGACGTTGTGCGCTTTATAATGCTGACGCGCAAAAATGATGCTGGCCTTGATTTTGATTTTTCCAAAGTGCGTGAGCAATCAAAAGACAACCCAGTATTTTACGTGCAGTACGCCCACGCTAGGTCTTATTCGGTATTGCGCATGGCAGCAGAGGAACTGGGTGAGGATGCGGTTAGGGACGACAAAGTGCTGGGTGGCGACCTTTCATTGTTGGTTGATGAAAGCGAGATCGCGTTAATCCGCCTGATGGCCGCATGGCCACGTCTGGTAGAAAGTGCCGCCGAAGCCCACGAGCCTCACCGGATGGCATTTTACATGTATGATTTGGCCGCCGAATTCCACCAGCTGTGGAACAAGGGCAAGGACGATGCATCTTTGCGTTTTATAATTAAGGACGATGTACCCCTGACCATGGCCCGTCTGGCCCTTGTTCGCGCGTTGGGCAGTGTAATAGCCTCGGGTTTCGGGGTTTTTGGTGTAACCCCAAAAGAAGAAATGCGTTAATGTTTTTGCGCTACAAATATTGATATGAACACAAACGATTCTCACGATAATGGGGGTAACACCCCCAATGCTTCGGAATTGCTGGATTTTGAGCCGCTCGAAAGTTCATCGTCTTCTGGGCGTGGCATGCTTATGGGCATAGCTGCGGCAATTATTTTAGCTAGCGCTGGCGTAGCAGCATTTTTTTATTTTGATGTAACGAACGATGGTGAAGCGGGCGCTGGGCCAGTGCCGCTTATTTTACCCCCATCGGGCGAGGTAAAATCGCGCCCAGAAAACCCCGGCGGAATGGCAGTCCCTGATCGTGACAAGCTGGTTTATGGCCGTATTGATGGAACCGCTAATGCACCAAAGTTTGAGCAGCTTTTACCACCCCCGGAAACCCCGCTAGAACCACCAACTGATGCGCCAACCGAAAATGTAGTTGAACCCGCTGATGTAGCAGAGATAGCACCAGTGGAAAAAGCCGAGCCCATCAAACCAGTCGCTCCGCCACCGGTGCCTGAGCCACAACCAGCCGCCGCCCCAAGCGAAGCCATTTCCCTTGCGCCACCACCAGCGCCAGTAGTTAAAGAAGAAATTGTGGTTCCGCCAGCACCCAAGCCAACACCCCAGCCCGCAGCAAA
>JAOUJU010000249.1 GCA_029883045.1 Rhodospirillaceae bacterium | reverse complement strand
CAAAAAACAAATGCTCGAAAGCGGTATTCCGGTTGGGTTGGTTATTCCTGAAAATGCAAAAAACAATACTGAATTTACAGTTCAGATGTTGATGAACCTCAACCTAGTTTCTAATCTACGTCTGACCGCAAGATTGGAAAGGGTTATAAACCAGCTTAACGCTGAATTGGGTAAACGCACCCTTGAACGGGTCGGCCTAGAAGAAGATTTCGCCAGACCAATAAAAATACAAGATGTAAGCATTACTCGGCGCCCTAACATTGCGACGTTTTTTTACAATATGATGCCACCCCTAATAATTTTTATGATATTTTTGGGTGGGGTGCATTTGTCCATTGATACTACGGTGGGCGAACGCGAGCGTGGTTCGTTGGAACCATTATTATTATCGCCGGTTGAACGCTGGGTTTTATTATTGGCAAAATCACTGGCTGCGGTGGTGTTTACCGCCATTACATCTTTTATAAATATTTTAGCGTTTTATGCTTTTTGTGGATGGGCGGCGTCAATTTCTGATCATCTTGATCAACCACCAGCGTGGTATCTGTTTATTTTTATGTTTATTATTTCATTGCCATTAATGGCAATTGCGGTTGCCTTGCAAATGGCCATTGCGGTTATTACGCGTTCCATGAAAGAAGCACAAATTTACCTTGGGTTGTTGCCGTTGATCCCAGCTTTGCCCGGTATGATAATGGTGTTTAAACCACTAAGCCCGGGCAATTTTGATGTCGCCGTGCCGGTATTTGGCCAACTGTTATTGCTTGGGCGTTTGGCCCTGAGAGAGCCAGTTTCCATTATGCAGGTGTTAACCGCTAGCACCTCAACCTTGGTTTTTGCCGGGTTGATTTTCTGGTTGGCGGCAAGGTGGTTTAAGCAAGAAAAGATGTTTTTGCTTGGTTAATTTATTAATGCCTGAAATGGCGCATCCCGGTTAGCACCATGGTGACACCGGCTTCATCGGCAGCTTTGATAACTTCGTCATCACGAATTGAACCGCCCGGTTGAATAACCGCTTTGGCCCCGGCATCGATTGCTTCCATCAGGCCATCGGCAAAGGGAAAAAATGCATCACTGGCCACAACTGCACCGCGCGCCCAGCTTTCATTTTCACCCGCGGCCTTTGCCGCTTGTTCAGCGCGGAAAGCCGCAATCCGGCATGAATTAACGCGGCTCATTTGTCCGGCACCGATGCCAACCGTCATGTTATTTCTGGCATAAACAATCGCATTTGATTTAACGTGTTTAGCAATGGTAAAGGCAAATTGCAGGTCGGCCATTTCTTCTGGTGTTGGTTGGCGCTTGGTTACAACTTTCATATCTGCAACTAATTGGTTATCACGCCCTTGCACCAACAAGCCACCGGCCAGCGCTTTTACCATTAACCCACCAGCATTAGCATCGGGCATGGCACCCGTTGTAAGGACGCGAACATTTTTCTTAGTAGCTAAAATTTTTCGTGCATCTTCATCAATGTCGGGCGCGATGATTACTTCGGTAAATATTTTTACAATTTCTTCTGCGGTTTCACCGTCAAGGGTGCGGTTAAGTGCTACTATGCCGCCAAATGCACTTTCCGTATCGCATGAATAAGCGCGCTTATATGCATCAATCATTGACCCGCCAACCGCAACACCACAAGGGTTGGCGTGTTTTATTATGGCGCAGGCAACGTCTTTAAATTCAGCTGCAATTTCAAATGCAGCGTCGGTATCGTTTAGGTTGTTATAAGAAAGCTCTTTGCCTTGTATCTGTGTTGCGGTGGCAACACCGGGGCGGTTTTCGCTGTTGGCGTAAAATGCTGCCGCTTGATGCGGATTTTCACCATAACGCATGGTTTGTTTTAATTCGCCAGCAAAGGAAATTCGCTTGGGCCATTCAACGTCGGTTTCGCCAGTCAGCCATCCGGATATTGCGCTATCGTATGATGCGGTGCGGGCAAACGCACGCGCGGCTAATTCGCGCCTAAGTGCATCGGATGTTTTGTTTTTGTTTGCCAACATTTCATCTTTAACGCGGGCATAATCTTCAGGCTCGACCACTATTGTTACGTCGCCATGGTTTTTGGCCGCAGCACGTATCATTGCAGGCCCGCCGATATCTATGTTTTCAACTGATTCATCATAACCCGCACCGCGCGCGCGGGTTTGTTCAAACGGGTAAAGGTTGACACAAACTAAATCAATCGGCGCAATGGCGTGGTCTTTCATGGCCTTTTGGTGTTCGGCGTTATCACGTACAGCTAATATGCCACCATGAATTTTTGGCTGCAGGGTTTTTACCCGCCCGTCCATTATTTCAGGAAAACCAGTGTGGGCGGAAACTTCCGTTACCTTAACCCCGGCATCAACCAAAGCCTTAGCGGTACCGCCAGTTGAAAGTATTTCAACCCCTTGTTCGGCTAAAAACTTGCCAAATTCAACAAGTCCGGTTTTGTCAGAAACTGAAAGTAGCGCACGCAGGATAGGGTGAGACATGTTGCTTGTGGATCCTTAAAATCGCGGTTATGGGCAAAAATGTGATGGGCGTTAAATAGCAACGATGGGCCATCAAAGTCACCCATAAAATTCGCCAATGCCCGCATCTGGGGTTTTGGCGCTGCGTTGGTTTAGGCGTTTTTAAGGCGGGGATAGCGGTTTGTTGATTTATTTGAATAGGTTATATTGCACTATACAACGAATGGCGCTGACGCCGTCTTTCCAGCCAATTTTTTTGCCCTCTTCGTAAGTGCGCCCTTGATAGGAAATGCCCACTTCTTCGATTCTGGGTCTGGGGTAATGACGGGCTATTTTGGCAGTCATTTCTGGCTCTATGCCGAAACGGTTTTCTTGTAAATTAAGGCTGCGAATAACATCGCCTTTAAAAACCTTATAGCAGGTCTCCATATCGGTCAGGCGCAACCCAGAAAAAATATTAGAAAGAACGGTTAAAAATTTATTGGCAAGAACGTGACGCATATATCTGGCATCTGCGGGCAGTTCATTTTTGAAACGCGAACCATACACAACATCGGCACGGCCACTTAAAATTGGATCGAACAATAAGGGATAATCATCCGGGCTATATTCAAGGTCGGCATCTTGAACTATTACTATGTCGCCGCTGGAATTGGCAAACCCGGTTCGCAAAGCCCCACCCTTGCCAGTATTTTCGGCGTGGCGAATTGCTTTTATCCGGGGGTCAAGTTCGGACAGTTGTGATGCAATCTCAAACGATTTATCATTTG
>JAOUJU010000248.1 GCA_029883045.1 Rhodospirillaceae bacterium | reverse complement strand
ACCTTGGTGATGTTGGTGCAAACGCTGGGCAATCCATTCTTCCGCGTCCATACCACCAAGATCAACAATCCCACAATTCACACCAGCGCGTAGCATTTCCTCAAAACTTGTTCCGTGGATAAGCACATCTTCTACTTCGTGGTAAATGCTTTTAAAGCGGTTGTTACATAAAACCATCTTGTCATCGGCATCAAATAGAACAAACCCGTCTTCCATTGATTCAATAGCTGTCATCAACTGTTTATGAACGCTGCGGGCGTATTCTTCGGCCTGTTTAATTGCGGTTTGGTCGGCAACCATCATCAAAAGATGTTTTTCCCCGCCAGAAACCAAAGGCGAATAATAACAATTGAACGATGCATTGCGCCCAAAAGTGGTTACAAAGTTTGTGCTTACATTGGTTAGCTTTCCGTTTTTTATTGCGCTTTCGGCCGCATCAAGCATTCCTGATTTTTTCCACGATTGCAGTTCCGTGTAATTTTGTTTTTCCAGCTCGGTCACGGTGCAGCCAACCTGCTTAGCTAGGGTTTCATTGGCGCGGATGCATTGACCGTCTTGTGAATAAATCGCAATGCCAACGGGTG
The DNA here is from genome assembly GCA_029883045.1 of Rhodospirillaceae bacterium. GTDB lineage: Bacteria > Pseudomonadota > Alphaproteobacteria > Rhodospirillales > Magnetovibrionaceae > DAOVVL01. The sequence continues at coordinate 2,645 of JAOUJU010000248.1, read as the reverse complement.
ATTCATCAATAATTGTATTTAGGTATTCATTGCTCTGCTCTAAATCTGCAGTACGGGCTAGTATGCGTTTTTCAAGATCAATATTTAAGAATTCTAATTGTTTTTGAATTTTCTTAATTTCAGAAATATCGACCACCGAACCGCCAACGCCAACTGGTTTGCCGTCTGGGCCGGGAATGGGGAAAAAAGTATTCAGTAAAAACTGCTCTTTAGTTGATGCCTCAGGAAATATACCTGAAAGTTCCCATGATATTGCCTCGCCTGTTTCCATAATTTTTTTACGTACACTGTCGGCATTATCGGCAATGTCCGTTGGCAAAAGATCATGCATAGTTTTACCAATATGTGCTTCGGCCGAAATGCCGCTGGTGCGGGTTAGGGTTTCATTTATTTTTATGTGGCGACCTTCGGCGTCATAAATAACCATGCCAATGGGTGATTGATTAAAAAATGCATTTAATTGTGCTTCGCTTTTAATTACGGCTTCGCCATGTGCGGCAATATCTTTGCGCATGGATTTAAGGGTTTGAACCAAATGCGCAAATTCAATATATTCGGTACCCTCATCAAATGCGCTTTCATTGCCACCGACAAATTCATTAACAGAATCAATGAAACCTGATATTGATTTTTTTAAGTAATGTTGCAAGGTAAAACCAGCAATAATCAACGTTACCAACAATACCAATGCTTCGGTGGTTAGCAACGATACAAGAAAACTTTTCTTTAGCTTTTCTAGGTACGCGCCAGATGCCGAAAACTTGACAAAACCAATATCTTGGCCGTTATACAATATTGGGCTTTGATGAATAAACAGTGGAATTTCATCTGTTTTTTCTTTGTGAAATATTATTTTGCCATTGTTATCGCCGATAGTAATCGACGAAGTAATTTCATCTTGAAAATATGCGTTACCAATTGTAATAATTTCGCGTTCACTGTAATTCCACATAGGCGTTTGCAAAATTTCGGTTAATATTGCAAAGCGTTCATCTGCTTTATTTTTAAGCTCAGTATTAGCTTTTGATGCTGATGATATGTACCCACCAAAAATCATTATTATGGCAACAATTATTAATGATGCCGCCAATGTAAGCGTAAAATTTTTGATTATAGATTGTTTTGAGGGTGTTTTGTGGTGGGTTTCTTGATCAGTCATGCTTTACCACCCCATTCTATTCACCACAACAATAACACCGGCAAATGCCAGAAAATGTTTGCATGGTGTTTAACCATTTTATATATCAGTTTAAGCCAAGAATTTTATTCAAACTACCATCTTTTTTCATATCGCTAATGGTGGCGTTAATTTGCGATAGATAGCCTGTTGCGCTTCCTTTTTTGGATAACCCAAAATGAAATTCGGCATTAGAAATAATTTTTGCAGTGGCTTTTAGCTTGCCCTTGGCTTCGGGGTGCTGCTGGATGTAATTATTGGCTGTGGAACGGTTAAGTACAATTAAATCAATCCTTCCGGCAAAAAGCTTTTTTATGTTTTGGCTGTCGTTGGCGGTAAGTTCCATTTTTACCTGACCTGCATTTGTCGCCTGGGTTAAATCACCATAATTAAATGCCTGCACCCCACCAACCGTATAAGGTTTTAAATCAGCAAATTCGTTCCATTCAAACCCATCCATTCGCTCTGTTGAATAATATAACAATTGCGGATCAGTCGCGGCAACATCGCTAAACAGCATAAATTCTTCTCGTTCTGGCGTTTTCTTTACCATTAACAATACGTCGCGCTCACCTGTTTTCATCTGGATCATGCACCGTTCATACGGGTATATCACGGTTTCAGATTTAACCCCGATGCGGCGAAATATTTCAGTTACCAAATCAACCGCTATGCCGCCACTTGCTACTTCACCTTCGGTGCCCATAACCCACGGCTCCCACGGGTCGGATGATACTTTAACAACTGTTTCTTCTGCGCGAAGGGGGGCGCCGATTGTCATAAATACAGCAACTGCAAACGTTATAATTAAAAAATTTATTTTTTTCATAATATTTTCTTTCGCTAATAATTTTTTTATTAAACGCTGGGAAAGGTTAAAATTGCTTCGGTTCCAATTTGTGGACCGCTTTTTATTTCAAAGATACCGCCCATTGCCTCGGTTAGCCCTTTGGCTAATGGAATGCCTAACCCCATACCACTATGATGACGCGTCAAGCTACCGTCACCTTGTGTTAGCATTTCTAAGGCACGGGTTAATTTTTCATCGCTCATTCCCGGGCCGTGATCACGAATTGAAAGCTGTATCTTACCCCCAACGTTAACAGCCGAAAGCGTAACCTCGCCACCATTGGGGGAAAACAATATCGCATTATGGACTAAAACCTCAACTGCGCGGGCAAGCATTTGTGCATCGGCAATCAAAACATCGGCATCTTTTGCCATATCAATTTTAATTTTTATATTTGATGTTTCGGCTTGTTCTTTGGTTCTGTCTGCCACTGATTGAAGCAAATCAATTGTCGTTACATTTTGTTCCAATGGATCAAACGTTTTTGCCTGCAAGGATACCATAAGCAATATATCTTGAATATTGCGGTGCATATGTTCGCCGGAAGTTGTGATAAGCGATGCAAGCTCAACCCCGTCACCGTCGCCTGCTTTTTCAAAACGGCTGGCAATCATTTGC
>JAOUJU010000247.1 GCA_029883045.1 Rhodospirillaceae bacterium | reverse complement strand
AATATCTGCGCAATGGTTCTGGGGGAAGATAATTTCTTGCCAGCAAATGAATATGGCTCCTTGGGTTTTTGCAAAGGCCGCCTTTGCATTGGCGTTTTCTTTTGCCCGTTTATCCATGCCTCTAGCGCGCCAGTATCCCATCTTTCATTTGCTTTATCCGAAAGAAGGCCACGAAGGGGCTCTATCAATGCCATGGGTATGCGCTCTTCACCGCATAAGGCTTGGTAGGTACCAAGCTCCATTTTTTTAGCGTTTATAACTTCATCGCTTAATTTTTCTACCGGGTTGCGCCCCAATAATAATAATGTTGCCATTACACCAAGCGCGTAAAGGTCATCAAGTATTGTGCCGTGCCCGCGGCCGGAATTCATCGCAAGGCCACGCTCTACGGGTTCATAAATATTTGGCTGATCATAACCGCAAGGGGTGGTTACGCATTCACCTAGGACAAGCTCTTCATGCTTACTATCAAGAAAATAAAGATTTTCAATTCGAATAGCGCGATGGGAAATATTAAGATCGCGCAATCGAATTAACGCCTGCGTGATGGGTTCCAGCACCCTTCTGCTTAATTCGTACTCACTCACTTTGACCTTTCCTGCGGGGAATGCATCAATAAGCCTTCCACCTAAGGGGCGCTCAAAAACAGTAATCATCACATTTTGCCCAAGCGGTTCCCATTCTATCGGGCCATATTCCACCAATGAAATTAGACCGTGGATAGTTAGGTTCTTAAGCTCGGACATTATGTTTATGCGTGGCGGCAGTGCCGGAGTACTGACCATGGCGTAAAGCGGCCTGCTGGGGTCGCGTTGATCGCTGGCTTCAAACGCTTTGGCCGATGGGCCGTCAAATTCTGGTAATGGTTTCCCGGGATTAATTTGATAACGCTTTTTCAAAATAACCGGCGCGAACTGCCCGCCATCCTCGGATGATTTTGGTGCTGGCGCGCTTTTTTCGGCAGGCACGCTGGCCGTATTTTCAGCGCTGGTTGTTGATTGGTCGTCAGAAGGGCCAGATGTGCCATCACCGCTGCTCTGCGGTTTTACAGTTTCTGTAGCGCCATTCTGGGCCTGTGCTGTTTCTGCCATTTCCGCCCTTTCCAAGAGCTGTCGCTAATACTTAGCGTAACCATATTGAAAATAGAGTAATCATCTTTTTCCCGCCATACAACGTTACGGTGTATTTCAAAATAACCCGGAAAATATGAAAACTAGGTAAATCAATGATTTTCCTGCAGAAAATGGCTATTTAATCAGCAAATGGATCATGGACCAAAATTGTGTCTTCACGCTCGGGGCTGATTGAAAGTATGGCAACCGGGGCCTCAATCAATTCTTCAATCCGGCGGATGTATTTTACCGCTGTGGCCGGAAGATCGGCCCATGAACGCGCGCCCTGGGTCGCTTCTGACCAGCCTTCAAGGGTTTCATAAATTGGCTCTACCCGCTCCTGATCAGCCGTGGCCGCTGGAAGGTGGCCTAATACCTTGCCGTCGAGTTTATATCCGGTGCAGACCTTTAATTCATCCATGCCATCTAGAACATCAAGCTTGGTAAGGGCGATGCCATTAATGCCGTTTACTTTCACCGCCTGTCGCACCAGCACCGCATCAAACCAGCCGCACCTGCGTGGCCTGCCGGTGGTGGTGCCAAATTCGTGCCCACGCTTGCCAAGGCCTGCGCCGACTTCGTCAAATAGCTCAGTTGGAAAAGGTCCGGCGCCGACGCGTGTTGTGTATGCCTTAGTAATGCCCAAAACATAATCAATCGCACCCGGGCCTTGCCCCGAACCAACCGCGGCTTGGGCTGCCACCACGTTTGAAGACGTAACAAACGGATAGGTCCCATGATCAATATCAAGCATGGTTCCTTGTGCGCCTTCAAACAATATGCGTTTACCGGCGCTGCGTTGTTCATCGATCGTTTTCCAAACGGTATCAATGTAAGGCAATATTTTTGGTGCAAGCTCAAGCAGTTTGGCGACAAGCTCATCGCCATCACATAACGGCTGGCCATACCCTTTAAGAAGCGCATTGTGGTGAAAAAGCATTTTTTCTACCTTGGATTTAATAAGTTCGCTGTCTGCCAGATCGCCCGCACGAATGGCCCGGCGCGCCACTTTGTCTTCGTAAGCCGGGCCAATACCGCGCCCGGTGGTGCCTATTTTGGCCTTACCCAACGCTTCTTCTCGGGCGTTATCTAGATTGGCGTGAAGGGGCAATATCAGCGGTGCGTTTTCCGCCACCTTTAGATTATCGGGGCTTATTTCAACACCTTGTCCGCGCAGGTTTTCAATTTCATTTAGCAAATGCCAGGGGTCAAGAACAACGCCATTACCAATAACCGAAAGCTTGCCCTTGCGTACTATGCCGCTTGGCAGAATGTGTAACTTAAATACGGTGCCATCAATAACAAGAGTATGCCCAGCGTTGTGTCCGCCTTGAAAGCGCACCACTACGTCCGCGCGTTCTGACAGCCAGTCAACAATCTTTCCCTTTCCTTCGTCGCCCCATTGCGAGCCGACCACTACCACATTGGCCATTTTAAATTTTCTTCCCTATTTTAAGTTGTTGATTGTTACTTTTTAATTTTTGTTACTTTGGATTTGGCAAAAATATGACTGCAGCCAAGTCTTTTTGCCTCAGCCTCAGGTTTTGCCTTGTCATCCAACTGTTGAATTGTGATCCATCCTTCGGATCGCAATTTAATCGCTTCATCATGCCCGGTCTGCGGCGGCAACAAAATAATGTCTTTGCTTTTACTGGCCGGTAGGGCGCGCAAAATGGTATCCATGAAAAGCGTAAGCCCGGTTGCCTGTTCAACCACCTTGCCAAAATCAGTCTGGTAACGCCCGCCACGGCCAAGCTCACCTCGCGAACTTTTGGAAAAAAACGCGAACGTCACACCCGTGTGGTATTCGAACCCACGGTTTTCAACCGGATCAATGGTTAGCGAAGCGTCTGGCCTTTTTGACAAAATTCCGTCGACTACTTGGGACAGGCCATCAATCATTGTTTTGGCATCCTTAGGCAGATTAAGCGTTTTAAGTTTTTTCATGGCTTTTGCTGTAGGACCAACCGCTTCTAATAATCCACCTATGGCCGATGCCTGCTTTTTACCGATCAATTTTTCCATGGACATGATTTCGGCCGTGTCTTTGTGATCAAGCGCTAGGCGAAGTGCGGCTTCAGCGCTAGCATCAAGCTTGGCATCTTTTATTATGGTGCCA
>JAOUJU010000246.1 GCA_029883045.1 Rhodospirillaceae bacterium | reverse complement strand
TAATAGTAAAAATCAAATAAAAAAACTGTCCACAGGGTGCCGCCAGAATGTGCCAAGCACCAGTCCTATGAACAAGAAATTGTTCCTGTTTTTTTTAAGACATCATCAAAATTAGGTTCCAACTGGAGTAGTTATTATTCAACCGCAAACAACAGCTTTTCAAAATAATGCCAAGCATGCCAGCCATGGTAAAACTCATGGTGAAATTCTGACCCAGCCACTTTTTGAAGGGTTTGCCAAGGCTGGACTTACTGGTTCAGATCTGGCTGACCTTGCGGGTGTCACGGCACCAACGGTAAGCAAATGGAGGCGGGGCCTAATTCATATCCCCCCATCACGCATTGCATTTTTGACCTTAATTTTAGCCCACCTGTTAGAGGACATTTGGCAAATTAGAATCCTTGATGCTTCTTTGAGCAAAAAAAGCTCAGCATGGACCGAGCAGGCAGAAATCATTGAAGAGGTGGCCAGTGGACTGTTGAAGGTGCAAGAGCAAATAAACATGGATATTGACCCCCGCGAGATAAGGTTGGGCGCGCAGATGTTCCGCGAATGGTGGGATTCAGGGGCGTGGTTGAACCTACAAAAAGCATGGCTACGCGCAATTGACGCACGCCATCCAAACGAATGCACAGGCAATCAGTCAATATAGCTTAAGAAATGGATGTATAATTAAATGAGCCAGAAAAATAGCACTATTATGGGCGATCTTGGTATGACCCAAGAAGGGCTTAAAACCGCACTGGCGGTGCGTGAAAGCTATCACACTGGCGAACCCGTTTGTGTACCCGATGATCCATCGCGAATTTTATTGCCCGAGTATCTAATAAATGTTGGTTTGAATTTGGGTGAATTTGACGACCCATTACCACTGGCAATGATGGCCACTCGCGACCCGGAATCACCCATGGCATTGGCCGCAGCGACACGGATGTCGCCTAAAAGTTCTGGCAACAAGTTAGTTGCTGGTGTTTTTGGTCTGGTAGGGGAACAAACCCGCCATCCATTAGTAAAGCGTGCCGTGGCCCTAGTAAGCGAAAATGATTTCAGCCCCAAGTCCATCGCCTTCATAAGAGGCAAAGCATCACAATTTATTGTGAAAACGCGTGAGCAATATTCAGTCGCGCTAAAGCAAAACCTTAGATCATTGCTTGAAGGCGATATTGAGCCACGCGTATTTGTTAAGGAATTTTTTGAATTAACCGAAGCTGGAAACCTAAGAAGCGATGTTCGTCAGCGCCTAATAACCAGCCTGCTTCTTGCTGAAAGCGTGCGACCGGGAATCAAGTTTTTGATGTTGGAAAATTTTTACCGTTTACCGGTGCCAACAAGAAAGGGAATTGTTTCTTCGGTATCTAATGCACCACTTTCGCGCCACATTGAAATATTAAAAGAAGAATTGCGCTGGATTATTTCACCGGAACGTCAAGCACAAGTTTTCCAAACCAAGGACGGCAATAAAACCCAAGCTGTAAAAAAATCACAGAGCGACATCATTCACTAGCTGTGGATGTATCTGTTGCAAATGTGATTGGGAATTAAAAAAGAAACCTAGCTTATATTGCCTTGACCTTTTTTTCACCCTCGTAAAGGGATGCGTCGGCACCACAGTAAAGGCTATAAAGTGTTTCAATAACCGCGCTGGCTTCTTCGCCGCTTAGGGAATAGAAAATTGTTTGCGCTTCACGTCTGGTAGAAACCAGATTATCGCGACGCAGCCTAGCTAGGTGCTGGGAAAGCGCCGATTGGCTAAGGCCAATAATTTCCTCAAGCTCACTAACGCATTTTTCACCAGGAACAAGCTGGCATAATACCATAAGGCGGTGTTGGTTGCTCATGGCCTTTAAGAGCGTGCTGGCCCTAAGGGCGTTTTCCTGAATTGTTTTAAGACGTTCGCTAATCAATGTTAATTACCCCCAGTTTTATGCCAACCACCCCCTTAGGTTAATGGCATTTTTCAGACCATAGTTATGCACGGCCAGAATCAGTGCTCTGTTATATCATAATATACGAATACTATATCTGAAATGCTTAATTACGGCATTTTTTAAAGCACCAAAAGTATAAAAAAGCGTTGAAATTCAACAACTATACCAGCTTTTGGTGGGCATATCATGATTTGGCGTTAGGTTTCGTATATTCGGCCACCAGCGTAAGAAGGGGCGGTATGATGAAAAGTGTCAACAGTGCCGAAAGTGTCAACCCGCCAACTACGACCGAGCCCAAGCCCCGATAAAGCTCTGATCCGGCACCGGGGAATATAACCAGCGGCAACATACCAAAAACGCTGGTAAGTGTTGACATAAAAATTGGACGAATACGGTTTTGGGTTGCGGCAACTATTGAATCTTCAATGTTCATGCCGTCGGTGCGTTGATGGTACAGGGTTTGGTGAACAATAAGGATGGCGTTGTTGACCACAATACCAACCAGAATAATAAACCCAAGCATAGTAAGCATATCAAGCGATTGCTGGGTGAATAAACTCAATAGGCCAAGGCCAATTACTCCACCCGCCGTTGCCAATGGAACCGAAAGAACAATTATTAATGGATAGACAAAACTTTCAAATAGAACCGCCATCACCAAATAAACAATAATAATAGCTATCAACAAATCCAGCACCATTGCATCCCACGCTTGTGATAGCTTATCTGCCGTTCCAGAAAGATTTATGCTCATCCCATTGGGCAACCCCTCGCTTTGCAAGGGGGCAAGAACCTCGTTGCTTATTAAATCAATAGCATCTTCCATTGAAACGTCTGGTGCTGGGCGAACTTCGATGGTTACCGTTCTTTCGCGCTCAATGTGCCTGATTTCGGTGGGCCCGGATGTCACAACAACATCTGCCAACGATCCAACCGGAAGTATGGCGCCTGATTTTGTTACCACCGGCAGGTTGGCCACCCCTTGGGTTTCGGTTATTCCTGATTCTGGCCCAGCAAGGGTTAAGTCTATACGTTCACCACCAACTGTTATTTGGGCTACCCGCAAACCATCATTAAATGCATCAACTGTTTGGCTGAATTCCCGGGTGGTTATTCCATTATCAGAAAGGCGGATGGGGTCTGGAATGATACGCACCTCTGGCGCGCCTAATTCTAACCCCGGTTTGGGTCGCAACTGGTTGCCCTTATCCCGGGGCAGGGCTTTGCCCGTTAATTGGGTAACCTTAATGGCCATGCTCAGCACTTCTTCTAGTTCAGGTCCGGAAATATCAATATCAATTGATCTGCCGCTGCCAACCGAGCGACCAAAAAGTGA
>JAOUJU010000245.1 GCA_029883045.1 Rhodospirillaceae bacterium | reverse complement strand
ATGTCCACCCTGTGCTGATCCCTCTACTGATCCCTGGGCTGGCTGGCCCGTTGTTTGACCCGTTTGTTTCATGGCCTGCAAGGCATCGGCTGGGCTGGGCAGCGATAGGCCATAAATAAGCCTAACCAAAACCATTTCTGCACCTTGTATCTGGCTGGGGGCTGAGCGGGTTTCGCCAATACCCTTAAGCAGCATTTGCCACATACGGGTCAAATCGGCCATTGAAAGGCGCCCTGCCATTTCCGCGCCCTTAACCCGTTCCATTTCAGCGACACCTGGTGCGTTCAATGCATCGCTTGAGACCTTTATCCGGGTTATCCAATGACACAGGTCAAGTAAATCTTGCAAAACCTGTAACGGATCGGCCCCGCTTTGATACTGAGTTTCTATATGTTCAACCGCACCCTTAGCATCGCCTTTGAATATGGCTTCGAATAATTCGAACGTCTGGGTTCGATCGGCTAGGCCCAACATATCACGTACGGTGTCAGCATTTATATCGCCCTTGGTGTGCGCGATTGCTTGATCCAGTAATGAAAGTCCATCACGCACCGACCCATCGGCCGCGCGGGAAATAAGTTGCAATGCTTCGTCGGAAACACTTGCGCCTTCTTGTGCGACCACTGACTTAAAATGTTTAGTCAATGTTTCCATGTCGATACGGCGCAAATCAAAACGCTGACAGCGCGATAAAACAGTGACCGGAACCTTGCGTATTTCGGTTGTCGCAAAAATAAATTTTATATGTTCGGGTGGTTCTTCCAATGTTTTAAGCAGCGCATTAAATGCATTTTTCGAAAGCATATGCACTTCATCAATTATATAAACCTTGTAGCGCGCACTTACCGGTTTGAACCGCACCCCTTCGATAACTTCGCGAATGTCATCAACCCCGGTACGCGACGCCGCATCCATTTCAATTACGTCCATGTGGTTGTCATTGGAAATGGAAACACAGTGTTCACACACACCGCATGGTTCGGCCGTTGGCCCACCCTTGCCATCGACGCCAACGCAGTTTAAGGCACGCGCGATAATGCGTGCCGTAGTAGTTTTGCCAACCCCGCGCACGCCTGTCAGCATAAATGCATGGGCTAAACGACCAGATAAAATTGCGTTAGTAAGCGTTCTAACCAAAGCCTCTTGGCCAATAAGGCCAGAAAAATCACCGGGGCGATATTTACGCGCAAGAACGCGATATTCCGGAGCATTCTTATTATTTGTGGCACTATCAGGTGTGGAGTCTGTGGTGGCGTCTTTGGACATATTTAATTTGGCGCCCCTATAAAAGCTAAAAACAAAATAAGGTGGAAGACCGACCAGCGACCCGAACTAAAACTCGTTACGGCTGCTTCCTTCCGGATCTGACCGGGTTGGCGAGACGTTCGTCCACGATCGATCTTCCGAGTAGGAGTATATCAGCCACTACCGCCCAGCGCAAAGCCCACAAGGGCAAAGAAACTGTGGGTAAATAAAATAAAGTCTTTCTAGGGTGGCTTAGTTTTCAGGTATTCCCGGGCGTGGCGGGTCAACATAAAACACCCCACCCGTGATTTGGCCCGGAATGAACGGGGCTACCGTATTGAATATTTCGTAGCGGCCCTCGTTAGCGGCAACAAATTTTATCCTGATCTTGCTTTTAGGTTTTATGTGAACCCCGTTAATGCAGCCGTTTGCGGGTTGGGAAGTTCCTATCTGGATTGAATGTAATGCTACGCCTTGTTTAAGGAAATCCGGTGCCCAGATATTATTTGCGCTACCGTCAACATTTTCGACATCAATTATGTATGCTTTGCCGCGAACAAAATGAAATATTGGTGGACGAAAATTGTTATCAATTGCGATAATGCGGGTTACGCCGACTTCGTCCCAGCTTACCCCTTCAAGCAATTCAAATCTTTCCGGGATGCAGCCCACAACAAAGATGGATTGCTGGCCCGTTGAGGAAACTCCGCACCCGCCAAGGATGCCAACCATCCCCACAAGGCCAACCCGCGCCACTATCCGCTTGAAATCCAATAGCTTCATTACGTCGATAACCCCTCAAACAATCGCCGCCCCCTAATTACCGAATCACAATATAGCAGAGAGAATCCCCATAAACCATCACCGCGCGTTTTCACGGTTATGACCAAGACTAAATGCCAAGTTTTTAAGAAATGCGTAACGAATTGGGTTATTTGGCGTTTTTTCGCTGGTGTAAAACGCGCAAGGCCTCGCGGCCTTTATTGTGGATTGCCTCCATTGAACCTTCGGGCTTTAAAATGGCGCTGGTTTCCAACAACGCACCTAAAAGCGTTGCCTCGTCCAGATGATTAAGGCCAACCATCCTTAATAGACGTTCGCGGTCTTTGGCTGGCTCAAGCCCCTGAAAGGCCAATTTATCGGCTTGTCTTCTCAGCATTGCAGGTATCTCCTTGTGTGTGGGCCGCTACCAGTATTTGCTGATTGTGATACATCGTTTCAAGGTGTTTTAGGGCCTTGATTTACTGAAACATCACATCAGGTATGTTTTGCCCGTTCGGGCGAAGCTGGAAAAGTACCTAGTATTTTTATTTCATGGGTAAAAAACTTTAATTCGTCAAGGGCGCGCTCAAGCGCTGGATCGGCAGGGTCGCCCTCAACCTCGGCATAAAACTGCGCCGCCTGAAAGCTGCCCCCAACAAGATAGCTTTCAAGCTTGGTCATATTTATGCCATTGGATGCAAATCCACCCAGCGCCTTGTACAGGGCGGCTGGAATGTTTTTTACCCGGAAAACAAAACTGGTTATCATTAATTTATCTTTGGCGGCCACTGCGCCATCTTTGAAATTAAGCGACATAATCAAAAACCGGGTTGTGTTGTGTTCGGCGTCTTCGATGTTTTCGCGCAAAATATCAAGATTATAAATTTCGGCAGCCAGCCTTGAAGCTATGGCGCCTTGGGTTTTGTCGCCATTTTGGGAAATCATCTGGGCCGCGCCTGCGGTATCGGCGTGAACTACGGGGACCACCCCCAGATCGCGAATAAGCCCACGGCACTGGTTTAGGGCGTGAACGTGACTGTGAATATGGGTTATGTCGTTTATTTTGGCGCCCGGCACTGCTAGCAGATGGTGATCAATGCGTTGAAAATGTTCGCCTACAATAAAAAGGTCGGAATTGGGAAGTAGGTGATGGATATCAGCAACCCGCCCAGCAACCGAATTATCTATAGGTATCATTGCAAAGCGCGCGCTCCCGTTATGGACGGCACTAAACGCATCTTCGAAACTGTAACACGGCAGAG
>JAOUJU010000244.1 GCA_029883045.1 Rhodospirillaceae bacterium | reverse complement strand
TAAATAATTTCCCCTTTTGTTGGCCTTAGCCTGACCCGTGATTTAGTATATATATTTGGGCTAATCATTAATTATGCCCATCATATAAAGTGCGGCCATGATAGATAGACTGGATAGATAGACTGGCCCACTTTAAAGGTCAAACCAAGGTTTAATAAAAATGCCCAAAAAAATTACCACAGCTATAGATAATAAAAAAAACAAGCAATCTGGTGCATTTGCCCAAGTTTTAGCCGAACTGCATACGGTATGGATATTTTTTACCCGCTTGCCATGGCCGGGTGATTTTGGGCTCGGCAAAGCTCCAAACACAGTAAAATTAAGCGCCGCCGCTAGGGCTTTTTCGTTTGGTGGAATTGTTGTTGGCGGGCTAAGTGCGGGCGTTCTTTATATTGGGGCCGCTTTGGGCTTGCATCCATTGGCTGCATCTATTTTAGGCCTTGGTGCGGGAATGCTTGTAAGTGGCGCCATTCACGAAGATGGCCTAGGCGATGTTTTTGATGGTTTTGGCGGTGGGGCAAGCAAGGCTAAAAAACTAGAAATAATGAGCGATTCGCGCATAGGCACCTACGGAATGCTAGCGCTGATAATTGTAACCGGCCTAAAGGCAGCCTTGCTTGCAGGGTTTCCTAGTCCCGGCCTTGCTGCTGGTGCGTTGTTTGTTGCAAATGTATTGCCGCGTTCGGGTTTGGCGATGATGATGGTTATATTAAAGCCCGCAAAAAAATCTGGTCTTGGGCATGGGGCGGGAATCCCCAAAAAAGAAGACGCAATAATTTCAATTATTATTGGCGCCCTTGTGGCGGTGTTGGTATTTGGCCCAGGCACAGGTATAGCCACAGCAGTTGTATCGGCCTTGGGTTTGGGTGCGGTGGGCTTTGTCGCCAAACACCAGATTGGTGGGCTTAGCGGTGATGTTTTGGGTGCGGCAGAACAAATTGGAGAAAGTTTTGTTTTGTTGGCCCTAGCTATAATATTAGCCAGCGCTTTTTAATTGTACTGCTTTTTAAAAAATGAGAATTAGATAATAAATGCCCGAAAATAATTTTCCTCATCCGACCAAATGGTGGTGGGTGCGCCACGCTCCGGTTGCCGATGCGCATCCGGCGGTGCGTATTTCTGCACAATTGGACGTTGATGCCAATACAGCAACAGCGGAAAGCATAAAATCTATAAAATGGTTGGCAAATACATTGCCAGCTGATGCTAAGTGGATAACATCAAGCCTTGTCAGAACCCACCAAACCGCCGACGCAATAATTACTGCGGGCATAGATTGTGGTGAAATTAAAAATGACGCCAGATTAAATGAACAAAATTTTGGCCAGTGGGCAGGCCTAACGTGGGATGAATTGGGAATTGAAAAAGGCAGCGCCGCCGAACAATTTTGGCAAGCACCCGCCACCACCGCGCCACCGGGTGGGGAAAGCTTTGCCAACCTAATGGCCCGCGTCGCCCCAGCCATAGATGATTTAACACAAGTATATTCGGGCCGTGATATAGTGTGCGTCGCCCATGCCGGAACCATTCGCGCTGCCTTGGCCCATGCATTGGGGCTGGGGCCGGAAAAAGCATTGTCATTTAATGTTGGCAATTTATCGCTTACGCGCATTGATCATATTAATGGTGGTTTAAAGTTAAAACGTGGTGGGCACTGGCGAGTTGGCGGGGTAAATATAATTTGTGAGGGGTCAAAAAATTTATGAACAATAGAAAAACCCTTCCGCCACTAACATTGGTGCTTGGCGGTCAGCGTTCCGGCAAAAGCGTATATGGCGAAAGCCTGATTGACGCCCATGGTATGGGTGGGGTTTATCTGGCAACCACCAATAGCAAATTGGCAGCCCAAGATACCGAAATGCTGGCGCGCATAAATGCCCATCAGGCTAGACGTGGGCAAAATTGGGATACGCTCGAAGAAGCAATTGACCTTAGCGCGGCATTTGCCGGTATTGTTGGGCATAAGCCAGTATTGTTAGATAGTCTTGGTATGTGGGTGGCCAACATGATTGCGACCGGGCAAGCGGTCCAAGATGTAGCTCAAAACTTGGCCCAAACATTTATTTCCCACCCTGCCCCGGTGGTGGTTATTTCCGAGGAAACTGGCCTTGGGCTTATTCCAGAAAATGCCCTTGGGCGTAACTTTATTGATAGCCTTGGCGCGCTTAATCAAACAATTGCCGCCCACGCCGAAAACGTGGTGTTGTGCGTTGCCGGCATTCCCATAGACATAAAAAAGAAAGAACAATAAAAATGAAAATACCAGCAACCGTTATCACCGGATTTCTTGGCGCGGGTAAAACCACGCTTATTCGACACCTACTTGAAAATGCTGGGGGAAGGCGTATTGCGCTTATAATAAATGAATTTGGTGATTTGGGAATTGATCGCGAAATCGTAAACGGCTGCGCCATCGAAGGGTGCAATGATGAAGACGTGATAGAGCTGGCCAATGGTTGCATCTGTTGTACGGTGGCCGATGATTTTTTACCGGTGATGCAAGCATTGCTTGAACGCGATAACCCGCCCGATCACATTGTTATTGAAACGTCCGGTCTGGCCCTGCCCAAACCGTTAATCAAAGCATTTAATTGGCCGGAAATAAAAACCAAGGTCAGCATTGATGGCGTCATCAGCGTTATTGATGGCCCGGCGTTTAATGATGGCCTGTTCGCCCATAACCCTGATGCAGTGCAAATGCAGCGTGAAATGGATGAAAACATTTCCCATGAAACCCCGCTATCAGAGGTTTTCGAAGATCAAATCATGGCAGCCGATATGATATTACTTAACAAAGTAGATCAAATGGAACCAGATGATGTAAGCAAGCTGGTAGCAAAACTTGAAAAACAATTACGCCCCGGTGTTCATGTTGTACCAACTAGCCACGGTAATGCCCCGGTTGATGTTTTGCTGGGCCTTGATGGCGCGGTAGAAGACGATATTGCAAATCGGCCCTCGCATCACGATGATCATGATGACGACCACGACCACGATGATTTTGAAAGTTTTGTGGTTAGCCTTGGGCCCGTTAGCGATACAGAAAAATTAGAACAAGTTTTGATAAACGTGGCGCGTGATTTTTCGGTTTTGCGGATAAAAGGTTTTGTTGAAGTTGCTGGTAAACCGGCGCGCTATTTAGTGCAGGGCGTGGGTACACGCTTTACCCGCTATTTTGATCGCCCTTGGTCTGCGGGCGAGAAGCGCCAAAGCAGATTAGTTGTAATCGGCGAAACTGGGCTTAACCAAAAAGAAATAACAAAAGCAATCAGAACCATTGGTGGT
>JAOUJU010000243.1 GCA_029883045.1 Rhodospirillaceae bacterium | reverse complement strand
CGACGTGATAATAGAATTCGACGGCAAGGAAGTAACTGAAATGCGCCACCTGCCGCGTATGGTCGCAGCAACTAAAATTAGTAAAAAGGTTAAGGTAAAGGTATGGCGTGATGGCAAGGAAAAAACCCTTAGCCTGAAAATTGGCAAACTTGATGAACAAATTGCCGATGTTTCCGTCCCAGACAAAACAGAAAAATCCACAGTAGGTGAGGTTGATATACAAAATCTGGGCTTGATGCTTTCACCATTAACACCAGATCTAATTGAACGTTTTGGTCTTAGCTCTGATGCGAAGGGCGTTGTGGTTGTGGATACCGACCCAGATGGTTCGGCGGCAAAAGAACGCATTCGTCCTGGTGACATTATTCATGAGGTTAACCAGCAAAAGGTTTCCACCCCGGACGAGGTCAGAAAAATTGTTAACAAAGCAGTTTCCGATAAAAAGCACACAGTATTGTTGCTGGTCGAGGGACAGTCAGGATTTAGGTTTATTGCCCCAGCGATAGATTGATGATTTGTTTTAAAGGTGTTGCGCGTTAGTCAACAAAAGCAAAAGAATTTTTGCCTTTGCCTTTGACCTTGTACATGGCCTTATCGGCAAGCTTTAACAATGCTTCCGGGTTATCGCTATTGGCGGGGAACATTGCTATGCCGATGCTGGCACCAATGGCTGCTTTTTTGCTGCTTCCCACATCAATGGGTTGGGAAAGAATTTCAATTACCCTTTTTGCCACTAGTTCGGCGTTATCACGGGTATGCATGTCGGGCAAAATCAGAACAAATTCATCACCACCGATGCGCGCAACGGTGTCGGTCTCACGAACGCATTTCAACAGTTTTTCCGCAACCGCACACAATAGCTTGTCGCCAGCTTCGTGACCCATGGTATCGTTTACTGCCTTGAACCCATCAAGATCAATAAATGCCACACCACAAAGTTTTTTCTCGCGGTGTGAGCGACGGATGGCAACGTCAAGCCGGTCAAGCATTAGCGCGCGGTTGGGCAGTTTTGTCAGATCATCATGGCTTGCCATGTGACGCATTTTTTCTTCGGCCTGACGGCGAATAGAAACTTCTTCTTGTAATTCGCGGGTTCTTTCTTCTACTCGTTGTTCAAGGGTTTCAATAGATCGGCGCAGCGCAGAAACTGCATTGTTGCGCGCCGTTATATCGCGTGCTTCGACCTTGTAAGAAAAATCTTTGCCCCCACTAAGTTTGGTAAAACTAACATCGGCGTCGATTATTCCGCCATCAATGTTTAGGAATCGTATGGGCAGGGGTTCATCGCTATCAAGCAGGGCATGAATCCCAGTAAGGATAAAATCGCGGTAATCAGCTTGCAGAAATTCATGTAGCGATTTTCCTAAAATATCCGCATCCGATTTTGCGCACATTATTTTTACGCCAGATTCATTGACATAGGTGATTACCCCATCCTTGTCGCACACACATATAAAATTAAGCGAGCTATCCACCAGTTTTTTAAATCTGGTTTCGCTACGGTGCATTCCTTCGGTTAGCTTTACCTGATGGGTTATGTCTTGAGCGACCACTAACGTGCGATTGTTTTTATTATGGTTAAGGGTCACCACCTCCATGCGCACACTTAACTGTCGGCCATCAAAGCATTTAATCCGCATGGCTGTTGGCCTGTGTTCAAGCACCAACATAGAAAGTATGTCATCAACAATAGACGCATAATCGTCAGCAATTAATGATTGAAATGGGGTGTTGGTTAAGTCGTCTTCATCTTCAACCCCAAGAATAACCATGCCAAGCGGGTTTACGTATTTAATTAACCCATCTTCACAGATGAACACCATGTCAGAAATGGTGTCTATTATTTTTTTAATATCACTATCATCAAGCGACAGCGTGGTGCCACCGGTTGAACCGGTTGAGCCATCATTTGCGGTGGTCTTTTTATTGCTCACGGGTTTACCAATTCTTCTATTTTGTACCCTTGGGCGTACAATACTGCGGTTAAGTCAGCGTGGTTTAATCTAGCACTGGCGGCTTGTGCTGCTATCATGTGGGCATGAAAGGCAATCCCCAGACCCGCAGCACCAAGCATGGGAACATCGTTTGCCCCATCACCTATAGAAAGCGTTTCATCTAGCGATAATTTTTTTTGTGCTGCGGTTTGCAAAAGAACTTTCAATTTTGTGTCTTTGTCCAATATGGGTTTTGCAACTTCGCCGGTAAGTTTGCCTTTTTTAATTATTAGGCTATTGCCGTATGATTTATCGAACCCTACTTCTTGACTAATGTAATCAGTAAAATAAGAAAAACCACCAGAAACCAAAATTGTATGTGCACCATTTGCTTTCATGGTCGCAACTAATGTTTTTGCACCAGCGGTTAACTTTACCCGCTTTAGCGTTTTTTCCAGCGCATCCTCGCCTAGACCTTTTAGCATGGATACCCGTGCCTCAATTGCTTCTTCAAAGCCAAGCTCACCTTCCATTGCACTTTTGGTTATTTTTGCAATTTCGTTTTTTAATCCAGCAAAGTCAGCCAGCTCATCAAGGGTTTCGCTTGTTACTATTGTGGAATCCATATCAGCGATAAGTAATTTTTTCTTTCGCCCCAATAATGCTTGGGAAATAACATCAACTTTGGCCGGGCCTTTTTCGCTAATTACGCTCAGCGCTACGGCCTCGCCTTGTTGCGCAGCAAGACCGGAAAATGATATGTCACAGGCCTTGCCGGGCGATAGCCAATCAGCAGGGGTGGTTTCGGCACCTAAATTATTAAGCGCATTTCTTACCCGCTGGACAAGACTGTCTGATATCTTGGTGGCGCCCGAAGGTGCTATAAGGGTTAAAACGAGGTCCATATTGTCAAAAACCAAATCGTTAAATAAATCAAAATCTGAGCCTATTTCCGGCGGCACTTTGTCCAAGGCAATTATTATTGCCGGACCAACCGCCAGCGGCAAATCTGCGTTGGCAATTGATATAGCAGAAAAATACCCTGTAACCATAATCAACGCTGATTCACAGCAGGTCTACAAAGAACTTTCAATTCTCAGCGCTAGGCCATCAGCAGCAGACGAGGCCAAGGTCCCGCACCGCCTTTTTGGTATATTGCCTGCATCCGAGGTCTGCTCCGCCGGGCGTTGGCTTAAAATGGCAAAGGTGGAAATTGAAAAATCAATTTCAGCCGGACGTACACCAGTATTGGTTGGTGGGACCGGGCTATACCTTAAAGCATTGACCGAGGGGCTTTCCCCAATTGCAGAAGTTATCCCAGAAATCAGGCAAAAAGCGCGAACATTATGGGACGAGGTGGGCGCAGATGAATTCATAAAACAGCTAGCT
>JAOUJU010000242.1 GCA_029883045.1 Rhodospirillaceae bacterium | reverse complement strand
AAGATCAGGCAATGTTTCTATGGTCTCGGGTTTTTTAGGTGCCCTGTCCGGATTTGACACGATTTCGTGTATGTCCGGCTGCGCCCCAGTTACCTTAGGTTTCATTATTATGGTTACTCCATGCTCTTTCGGGTTTTGGTATACAAAAACATCCGATTTTCCCCGAAAATAGGTGTGGGCCAGCCCTTGTAGAGCACATACGTGGGTTCTTTTGCCCCTTACAAAAGAAAGTATTGTGGCTAAACATCAAAAATTGGTTAACTGTTGGCAAGTCATAATTTTAAGGTCATAGCTACCAAGGGATTTATGTTATAAATTAACAGTGCCAAGTGTGGAAATAGGGGAAAAATAGTGTCCGAATCAGAAATCGATTCGCTAAAACATATAAGGCTTTTGGCTGAACTGGATGATAACGAACTGGCGGTAGTTGAAAAAAGCTGCCGTTGGAAGGTCTATGATGCTAGCGAGCAGATAATTGATCAGCATTCAGATTCCCGCGACATTTTTTTTGTCGTCGAGGGAAGGGTGCGGGTAGTTAACTATTCACTATCTGGACGCGAAATTACTTTTGATGATCTTGACCCCGGTAGCCATTTTGGCGAACTGGCGGCAATTGATGGCCTGCCCAGATCAGCCAGCGTAATGGCCCTGGACAATGTTCACATTGCATCCCTTCCGGCCGAGCAGTTTCAAGAAATAATACTTGAGCACCCTACAATAGCCCTGAAATTGATGAAGCATCTGGCCCACCTAGTGCGCACCTCGACCTCGCGCATAATGGATTTGAGCACCCTTGGGGCGAATAACCGTATTCATGCCGATCTTTTGCGTATGGGCCGCAAAGTAGCCGGGGATGGTGATGAGGCCATAATTACCCCCATTCCAGTGCACAGCGATATAGCATCACGCGTTAGCACCACGCGTGAAACCGTTGCCCGGGTAATGAACGATCTTGCCCGCAAAGGAATTGTTGAGCGAAAAAAGGATTCTCTGGTAATCAATAATCTCGACACCCTTGAAGAAATGGTCGAAGACGTTCGCGGCGAATAATTTCCAAAAAATATTTATGTGATTCCAGTAAGATAGTGGAAAAGGCATAATCTTGTGCCCTTGCTGTGCGGTCTGTCACAGGCATTTTTGTCGGGCTATGGCATATTTCAGTCATTGGCGAAGTTAAACCATTTTGGTCTTTCTTTTCGTCACTGGAAATTCCGATTTGAGCAAGGGAGCTTGATTAAATGAACCAGCTTAAAGCCATAGGATTAATCGCATCACTAGCGCTTATGTCGCTTGGTTTTATCGCACCGGCGGGCGCCGGGGCAGTGCCAGGGCTTTAATCTACCCTTGAATTTCGGTATCTCCTTAGTTTTCCTTATCCCAAACTTGGCCGTCACAGCAGTGGCGGCCACTTTTTATGCCCAACCCTAGTCCCAGCTCCGGGCCCGGCCTAAGGGCATTAATCAAAGACATCTCTGTCCTAGGAATGTTAAAAAAATGGCCAACTTTCGCTATTTTGGTAGTTTGACTTGCCAGATGTAATGCTACATCATCCAATTTCAATGACTAGACACAGGGGCCATTAAAACTGTAAAAAACTTGTTAAATTGATTTGCGATTATTATCTGTTTTGTTATTGCTATATATTAATCAAAACACCTTAAACACCTAAAGCGATTGTCCACCACCTGAAGGATATAAAATGTCTAAAACAATCATGATCGTTGAAGATAACGAACTCAATATGAAGCTCTTCAACGACCTATTGCAGGCACATGGATACCAGACAGTACAGACAACCGATGGCAGGGATGCGCTCAGCCTAGCAAGGGAACATAACCCTGATCTTATTTTAATGGATATCC
Organism: Rhodospirillaceae bacterium; assembly: GCA_029883045.1. Lineage (GTDB taxonomy): Bacteria > Pseudomonadota > Alphaproteobacteria > Rhodospirillales > Magnetovibrionaceae > DAOVVL01. The sequence continues at coordinate 1,462 of JAOUJU010000242.1, read as the reverse complement.
AGTTACCCGAAATTTCCGGCCTTGAAATAACCAAAATGCTTAAGGCTGATGATGATCTAAAACACATTCCGGTAATTGCCGTTACGGCTTTTGCAATGAAGGGTGACGAAGAAAAAATACGCGAAGGTGGATGTGAAGGTTATATCGCCAAGCCGATTTCAGTTCCAAATTTTCTGGAAACCATTTCCAAATTTCTAAGCTAAGTCGCAATAATTACCAAAAAAATATCAGACAAAAGATAACAATAAAGGCCGCAGTCATTAAAGATGCGGCCTTAAATTGTTAGCATTACAAGGTTGAATACCAGATTATTTAATCTTGGTTTCCTTGAAGGTAACGTGCTTTCGTACGACTGGGTCGTATTTGCGCATTTCCATTTTTTCGGTCTGGTTGCGCGGATTTTTCTTGGTTACATAGTAAAAACCAGTATCCGCAGTGCTGACCAGTTTGATCAAAATAGTCGCTGATTTAGCCATAATTGATGTCCTGTAATTGCCTCAGGCCCTTTGTGGCCGAGGATTGAAATTCGTTGTTTAGAGCGCCGAACCATACAGTCACGGCAAAATCTGTCAAGACCTGAAATCCCTTATTATGCCCGGAATATAGGGATTTTTACCAAAAACCCCGTAGAAAATGCCCCCTGCACCACGCTGTGGCTATCATTGGGCTTTATTGGTCGACTATTCTTGCGCTATCGCTGGGAAGGCTCATATCCACCACCTTGGCGTATAGTTCGCGACTATAAATAACATTTTTAGCCAAAACCATGAGCGATGATGCGTATTTGTCTTTTGCCAAATCCCGGCAGGATTTTCTTAATTCCGATCGTTTTTCACTGAAATTAAGGCCAACTTCGCGCCATTCCCGTAACAGGGCCTCGTTTTTTGCCATTTGCGCTGGGCTTGGCATGGCTGTGCCGTTGCTTGTGCAGATATTGGGTAAAACACCCAGCTTATGTATAGCGTAACCAGATGGCGTTACTAGGCGCGACCAAGTAAGGGTTATTTCCCCTGCGTTAGGTAGCCCTAAAACGGTTTGCACCGAACCTTTACCGTAAGAGGTCGTTCCAATCACTGCGGCCCGACCTTGATCTTGAAGCGCACCAGCCAGAACCTCGGCGGCCGATGCGCTATCGCCATTCATCAGTATTACAAGCGGCAGGTTTTTAGATACATCAATCCCCCCCGCTTGGTATTTGTGAATGCTGTCATGGTGGCGACCATTTGTTGAAACTATTGCGCCTTTGGTTAAAAATAAATCAGCTACATTAACAGATTGCATTAACAGCCCACCTGGATTATCGCGTAAATCCATTACAATTCCACGAATCTGTCCAGAATCAATTTTATCGTTTAACGCAATAATGGCGTCACGCACTTCGCCAGCGGTTAACCGATTAAAGCTGTTGATACGTATATTTAAAATATTGTCTTTTACGTTAGATACCACTGTTTCGGGAACA
>JAOUJU010000241.1 GCA_029883045.1 Rhodospirillaceae bacterium | reverse complement strand
TCTTGATCTAAAGGGCAATGTTACCGATTGCAATCGCGCAATTCAGCGCATGCTTGGTATCCACAAGGATGTAATTATTGATCACCCATTTACCGATTTACTGACCAAGGAAGATATGGGTGATGTGGCGGCCCAGCTTTCCAAGGTTGTAATGGGGATATCACGCGCTGCCCATCTTGAGGTAAGAATGCCGGCATCGGGTGGGCGTGAAGTAATGGCATCGCTTTACGCATCGCGGATGGAAGACGCATTTGGCGAGGTAACTGGGCTTATCATTCATTTTATTGATACGACCGAACAAAAACATCTTGAAATACAGTTTGCCCAGTCACAAAAAATGCAGGCAATAGGTCAATTGGCTGGCGGCATAGCGCACGATTTTAACAACCTGTTGACCGCGATGATAGGTTTTTCCGATCTGCTGTTGGCGCGTCACGGCCCGGACGATCCATCATTTGCTGATATCCAACAGATAAAACAAAATGCCAATCGGGCAACCAACTTGGTACGGCAGTTGCTTACATTTTCGCGTAAGGATTCGATAGAGCTGGCTATTTTTGATCCCAACGAAGCACTTTCCGATCTTTCGTCCATGCTGGGCCGTCTGCTTGAAAGCCCGATTGAACTGAATATGGAAAATGAACCGGAACTGGGAATGGTTAAAATGGACCGCAACCAGTTTGATCAGGTTATTATAAACCTTGCGGTCAATGCCAAGGATGCAATGCGCCGTGGTGGGCAATTAACAGTGCGCACGGCAAACCTGAAACTTAAAAAACCTATGCAACGCGGAATGGATTTGGTTCCGGCGGGAGAATTCGTAACCATCGATGTAATTGATACGGGCACAGGTATTCGCAAAGAAGACATGGGCCGTATATTTGAACCGTTTTTCTCAACCAAGGAAGTGGGTGAGGGCACCGGCCTTGGCCTTTCAACCGTTTATGGCATTGTGCACCAGTCTAGCGGGTATGTTTTTGTTGATAGCGCGCCGGGCGAAGGCACGACCTTTACTGTTTTATTGCCGTGCTATGTTTCAAAAAGCCAGCGACGACCAAAAGCAGTTGAGGGAAGTGGGCCCCCCTCTCTTCAGGGCGATACCCTTGCCACCGCTGATTTGACCGGGGTTGGAACCATATTGTTGGTTGAAGACGAAGACGCGGTTAGAATGTTTGCCACCCGGGCGCTAAAAAACAAGGGATATGAAGTATTAGAAGCGGCAAACGGCGAGGTAGCGCTTGATGTGATTAATTCAACCGATGCCAAAATAGACCTGATAGTCACCGACGTTGTGATGCCCGGCATGGACGGCCACACATTGGTACAATTCGTGCGCCAAGAAATGCCAGATGTTAAAGTTATTTTTATCTCAGGTTATACCGACAACGTTATCCCTGGGGGATTCGGCAAGGGCGATTATTCATTCTTGCCCAAACCATTTAGCCTCAGGGACCTGGCCTCCAAGGTGAAGGAAGTGTTGGAAAAGTAAAAATTATTGTATATCAAATAGATAGCCATTTGCTTGTAAGCTAGTTAAAAATGATTATAGTGTGCCCAACCTTTAAGGGGGTATGTTTAAGGCGGGGGCCATGGTGGGGGAACAAGAACATCATGGCTTTTTTGGTTTAATTATTAAAATTTAAGCACATGAAAGACTTTGTTTCCTATGCCATTTATGGGGTTTAACGAAAATAGTCTTCGGGTTCTATTAACCGAGACAGATCAACATTATGCAGATTACCTAAGGCAGATGATTGTTGAATGTTGCCCACAAGGAACCATCGTTGAGCACGCCACAACCACAGATGGTGCTTTGGGCATGCTGCAAGGTAAATATTACGATCTTTGTTTTCTTGAACACGATATGGGCGGAGAAGAAACTGGGCTGGATGTTTTAAAGCATCTGCGTGGCAGTAACGCCATGACCGCATTTGTTTTTTTGACCGATCATGCCAGCAAAGAAGCGGCGTTCGAATCAATGACGCTGGGCGCCATGGATTATTTAATAAAAGATCGTTTCACCAAGTTTGAATTGGCAAAATGCATTTCGTTTTCAATGTATTTGAAGCGTCGTGAAATTGAGCTGCAAAAAGAAGCATTGCGTGATTCTCTGACCGGGCTTGGCAACAAGGGCCTGTTTGAAGCCCAGTTGAAACAATCCGGTGAACGCGCTAAGCGCGACAAGGAAAAACTAGGTCTTTTGGTAATAGACGTTGATGGATTTAAAGCGGTTAACGATAAATACGGCCACAAAGTAGGTGATAAGCTGCTACAGCAAATTTCCGAACGCATAGTAGGCGAAACCCGTGCCAGCGATGTTGTCGCGCGTATTGGCGGTGATGAATTTGCCGCTATAATTATCAAGCCAAAATCTATTGATCACACCGAAGCTACCGGTAAAAAAATAGAAAAATCCCTAAGTTCAGAGCCATATAATATTGATGGAATTGTCATAAAGGTCAGTTCAAGCGTTGGCTGTGCCACACTTCCAGATGATGTGGATGACCTCGACCAGCTATTTTGTCATGCCGATAAAAATATGTATAAAAACAAAAAATTCAGAAAATCCAAACACGGCAATGCCAATTACTATATTGGCCAAACCATCAACTAGCCCCCTAGCCTGACCGTTCCTGTATTGCCGAAAATAGGCATAATTGACACATCTGTTTGTTAGCGTTTAGCTAAGCGAATCCTATTTTGGCTTGCTTGGGTTTGGGCGAATCATTAATACCCCACCGGATCACATTTTAACTAATTTATTGTGAACACATTGAGAACATAAGTCAAAAAAGCCTTTATTTTCAATATGATAAAAAAATGCTTGTCAATGAGAACAAAAAGGGTACATTGTTCTTTATCGAACATATATTGAACAAACTCATCGTGTATGAACATATTGGGGAAAGCTAATGTCAAAGACAGCACTTCGCGTAGTGGAAGAAAAAGATAGCGTGGATAAAAACAAAGCACTTGAGGCTGCCGTCAGCCAGATAGAGCGCGCATTCGGCAAGGGCTCGGTTATGAAGCTCGGCCAGCGCGAAACAGTAGATGCCGAAGTTGTTTCAACCGGCTCGCTGGGGCTTGATATCGGCGTTGGTATCGGTGGTCTACCTAGGGGCCGCATCATTGAAATTTATGGGCCGGAAAGCTCGGGCAAAACCACGCTGGCGTTGCACGTTGTAGCCGAAGCGCAAAAAACCGGTGGAACGTGCGCGTTTATTGATGCCGAGCATGCCCTTGACCCGTCATATGCTAAAAAACTTGGCGTAAATATTGACGATCTGCTTATTTCCCAGCCAGATGGCGGTGAACAGGCACTAGAAATT
>JAOUJU010000240.1 GCA_029883045.1 Rhodospirillaceae bacterium | reverse complement strand
AAACAACATCAAATTGGCCAAGATTGGCAACGCTATCTAGTAAATTAAAATATTCAAACTTTACCAAATCAATAATATTTTTATTTAAATTCCAGTATTCGCCATCTTGCACAAAATGGTCTACCAGCCTTTTAATTGGTAATCCTCTTTGGGTTTCCAGCTGGGTGAATGATCCTTTTTTTGCCCTATCAAGAATTTCATGAGAAATATCGGTGGCAAGAATTTCTGGATTCCACCCCACAAGATCATTTTTTCTATCTGAAATAAGCATGGATAACGAATATGGTTCCTGCCCGGATGAGCACGCCGCGCACCATATCCTGAATTTTTTTATTTCTGCTCTGCGCTTTATTAGCGAAGGAAGTATTTTTTCGGAAAATATTGTAAACGGGGTTTTATCTCTAAAAAAAAGGGATTCATTGGTGGTCATCGCCTCGGTTATTTCAACGGCAAAATCATTACCGTCGCTTGCGCGTAGGCGTAAAATAACATCATCTACTGTATCTAAACCGTGCCTACGGGCCACAGGAAGCAGCCTTGTTTCAACCAAATAGACCTTGTCAGGCGAAAGCACTAGGCCTGACCGGCCCTTAAGAAACTTCTTCAGGAACTCAAAGTTTCCTTGATCCATTTACCCTTTTCTAGCGATAAAATTCATTACATATCCGGCCAATTGATCAATCGGAAGTACCGCACTACACAAACCGGCGGTGGCCACCGCACCGGGCATTCCCCAAACAACGCTGGATTTTTGGTCCTGTGCTATAACAGTTCCGCCAGCATCAACCACTGCCTTTGATCCTTTTTCGCCGTCATTACCCATACCTGTCAGTATTACGGTGATTACACGTGCACCGAACACCTTAACCACGCTTCTAAGCATCGGGTCAACCGCCGGGCGGCAAAAATTTTCTGGTGCGTCTTGGGTTATGCGTACAACCCTATCGGTTCCTTTTTGTTCAATTAACATATGATAATCGCCCGGTGCCAAAAGTATTTTTCCGGCTTCAAGGCGATCGCCATTTTTGGCTTCTTTGCATTCCCATCCGCTCATCCTAGTAATATGCTCAGCTAGGATGGTGGTGAATGTTGCTGGCATGTGCTGCGTTATAACAATCGGAACGTTGATGGTTTTTTGCAAACTTTTAAGAAATACAAATAGCGCCTGCGGACCGCCGGTTGAGCTACCGATAGCAAGAATATCCGGCTTCATTTTTCCTGGTTCGCGTAAAGTAACGTTTGATGGGTCGCGCAGCTCCCACTTAGAAGGAATTTCTGTTGGTGTTTCTGCAGGTTTAGCCCCTGCAGTTGTTTTGGCTGGTGGCGGTGGCGTTTCCTTGCGTGCCGTCACCGTTCCGCCAACTTCGTGTCGACGCATGGCGCCTAGGCTTTTAACCTTTTCCAACAAGTCGCGACGGAAATCATTTCCCCCGCTTATTTCGCGCGAGGTGGATGGTTTTGGCACATAGTCGGTAGCACCCATGCTTAACGCCTTGATGCTGACCTCGGCATTTCTGGCAGTTAGGGTTGATGCCATTATTATTTTTACGGTTTTATCCACCGCTATCAATTTAGGTAGCGCGGTCAAACCATCCATTACTGGCATTTCAATATCAAGAATGATTACGTCAACCGGGGTGCGCTCAAGATTGCTAACCGCCAACTGGCCATTACCAACAGATGCCACAACATTAACGTCACTATCGGATTCTAACATTCTGGTGATAAGACCGCGAATGACCGCTGAATCATCGACCACCATTACACGAATTGGACCAGAGGTCACCGCAATGTTGGCTGTACCTACCACTTAATTAAATCCTGTCTTAATAGAAGATGATGATTAGGGCTTTTATTTTTTTATTGCAACGACTTGGTTGTTTATATTAGTCCGACTTGTGTGAACTTAGCCTGAATGATATCGCTATCAAAGGGCTTCATTATGTATTCGTTGGCACCAGCTTCTATTGCTTCTTGAATGTGTTCTATATCATTTTCTGTTGTGCAAAAAACAACAATCGGTTTATTTCCATCTGGCAATACGCGCAATTCACGAAGAAACTCAATTCCGCTCATAACTGGCATATTCCAATCCAGCAGTACCGCATCTGGCATTTTTGCTTTGCATGCATCTAGGGCTTGCTGACCGTCAGCTGCTTCGCCTGTTTCAAACTCAAGATCCGCTAGAATTTTCTTGGCTACCATGCGGATAACCTTTGAATCATCAACTATCAAACAAGATTTCATTTTAAAAACACCATAAAAGTTAAAATTAAAGCCACCTTGGGCAAAAAACCAAATATTGTCCCTATGTTTAATAGGGCAATATAAACAATAATAGTACTACTTTCACTAGCCCTATCAACGATATTTAGCTGAAATACCCTAAACAGTCACGCTGGCTACCGTATGGGCTAGGGAGCGAACCAGCTCATCGCGGTCTGATTTCGCAACATAATCGCTAAATCCAGCAGCACGACCCCGCTCAAAGTCCTCATCAGCGGTTCTGGCAGAAAGGGCAACCATCGGTGTATTGCTCCAGCGTTGATCTTTTTGCACTTCGCTAGCAAATTGGAATCCATCCATTACTGGCATTTCAATATCACTGATAATGACATCAAATTTTACCCCACGATCACGCAGGGCCAGCGCTTCAGTCGCGCCCTCAACCGTTGTTACCTTAAATCCTGCAACCGATAGTATGGGCGAAAGAAGGTTGCGGAAGAACGGGCTATCATCGACAAGTAAAGCACGCTTACCTTGAATGTTTGCCCCCTGTCCTTCACCTGCGCCAAACCAATCAGAAAACGCCTTGGTCAAATAAAATCCAGCATCAATTACGTCTGTGGCATGGCCATCAATAACCGCTGAACCAATAAGCCCATCATGGTTTGAAGAAATTTCAACTTTAAGGCGGTCTTCGACGATATCGACGATATCGTCAACCACCAAACCCATGGAACGGTCTTTTTCAGAAAATACCAATACTGCCTGACGGCCTTCGGTTTTCCATGTGTGGTCTGTGTTGAACGGTATCAGTGGCATAAGCTGGCCACGGTACTGAACCATGTGTTCACCGTGGGAAACCTCGACATCGGCCATATCAATTTCTTCAAGTCGGGCAACAAGCGCCAAAGGAACTGCCTTCAATTCGTTTCCACCAGCGCGGAATATCAGCATTGATGCACGCTCGTCAGATTCTGAGGTGACCTCTTTGGATTGCGCTTCTACGGCTTCTGCCCCTCCACCATCGCCGGTTGAGGCAGCAATTCCATTGGGATCAAGAATCATAATAACAGAACCATCGCCTAGAATTGTATTGCCGGAATAAAACGG
>JAOUJU010000239.1 GCA_029883045.1 Rhodospirillaceae bacterium | reverse complement strand
CCAGCGTCTGGTATTGGCGGTGGCTCGGCCGATGCAGCGGCAACAATTCGTGCGCTGGCCGAATTGTGGAAAATTGATTTAAGCAAAAAAGACCAAACTGAATTTAATAAAACCCTAGCCCTTAACCTAGGTGCCGATGTGCCGGTGTGCATGGAAAATAAAAATGTGTTCATGTCTGGTATTGGTGAAATTTTAACAACCGCTCCGACGCTGCCGCCATTTTGGTTGGTGCTAGTAAATTCTGGATCTCGGGTTTTTACTCCAGATGCATTTTCCGGACGCAAGGGCGATTTTTCACAAACAGGTAAATTTGATGAACAGCCCGCAAACGTAGACGAATTGGTAACAATTCTTTCCAAGCGGAGTAACGACCTATTTACCAGCGCACTTGATTTAGCCCCTGAAATTCAAAATGTAATTGGTGCACTACAACAACAAGACGGCGCCCTTTTGGTTCGCATGAGCGGCAGCGGGGCAACATGCTTTGCAATTTTTGCAAACAAGCGCGCGGCCCATGGCGCAGCAGCGAAAATTGCTGAGAAATACCCCGAATGGTGGGTCGGTGCGGCCAGAATGGCGCTCAGTTGATGTCGGGCGATAAAAATGGCTATTTTTAGGGAAAATATTGTGTTTCTGCCCCTTGCCCACAGATGAAATCCCAATTATGTTCCACCTGCATTACACGGTGAGCCATGGTGGGGCGTAGCCAAGTGGTAAGGCAGCGGCTTTTGATGCCGCCATTCGCAGGTTCGAACCCTGCCGCCCCAACCAACCTTTTTTAAATTTTTAGCTATTATCAGTTGGTGTAATAAAACCACCCCAAGCTAATTAGAACACACCCGATTGCGCCCCTGATCTTTGGCTGAATATAGATATACATCAGCGTGATATATCAGCCCTTCAAGTGATGTTATGGCTGCATCCTTGCAGGCAACACCAAGGCTGGCGGTTATTGAAACATCTTGTCCTTTGATTTTCATATTAATGTTTGCAATTCCGGTGCAAATTCGCTGGGCTGCTGATTTTGCCTCGGCCAAATCGGTTTCGGGTAAAAACAAGATAAATTCCTCGCCGCCCCAGCGCGCCACAATATCGCCAGTGCGTGCGCTTTTTTTAATTAACTTTGCCACCTTTACTAACGTTTCATCACCAAAGGAATGGCCATAGGTATCGTTGATGGTTTTAAAGCCATCAATATCCAATAAAATAACCGACATATCGCGGTTGTTGCGCAACCCCGTATCCCACAAAGGTTGAACAAATTCAAAAAATGCTCGCCTGTTGTTTACTTCGGTCAAGGGGTCTATTTGCGATAACATCAATGCTTTGCTTTTTTCCCGTTCAATAATACGAAATTGATCGGAAAGCGCTAACGCCAACAAAATAGCATCAAGCATCATTCCTATTTCAGCAGCACGATAGCCCATTACATGATGGGGTATAACGCCCCATACGCTCATCCCGGTTACGGCATAACCAACCGCTGCACACACCGATGCCAGCAGATAATATTTGGCCGATGTAACCCCTGCATTAACCGAAATGATGCCTAAAAAAACCATGGTCATGGGAAAAACAAATATTAAGGAAAAAGACAATAACAATGCCTGTTCGTGCCCACCGGCAACGATAGATGCAACCATTAGCGCCCCATATGTAATTATTGCGCCGATAATTACCCGATGGGTGCGGGGAAAATACTTATGGGTTTTCAAAAAACTAATGGAAAACAATATCCCGCTAAAACTAAACACCATCATTAAAACCGGGTTAGACCACAGTTGCCAGGTTACCGCTTCTGGCCAAAACCATCTAAAGCTATGTCCGCTATAGGTGCTATTCATAAACAAAAACCAAAATAGGTAGTTCGAATAAAGAATATAGCGACTGTGTCTTAGGCCAAAAAATAGCAATAAATTATACGCTAACAACGCTGCAATCACACCATAAACCACACCATAACTATAGCTATGAAATATTTTTCTCGATTGGGCGATATCTGCATTTGTAAAATAAATAGGCAAAACCATAGGGTCAACGGTTTCGGCGCGGATCAATATGGTTGTAGTTCCATTTGCAAAATCGTGATTAAATTCAAAATAATTACTGTTCGTTTGTCTGCTTGCAAATGGAAGGCTGTCCCCGGCTTTAAATTTATCAACCAGTTTTCCATTTTTGACAAAGGCCACATCCAAAAGGTCTATCCAAGAAGTTTCAACCGATAGCTGGCGCTGCACTGGCTTAGTTTCAGGGTTATATACCTCAAACGCAACCCAGGCCGGGGGTGCGCCAATGCCAAAATTAAGTATTGATTGCCCTGAAGGTAAAAAATGCCCAGAAGCAAATGCCTTTAGTGCTTCTTCCGTGGTAAGCGGGGTATTGCCCTCTTGTAAAAAAAAGGCGTGCTTGCCAATAGCTTCTTTATTTTCATCCGTGGCATTAATGATATTAGCCGCGGCAGGAAAGCTAAAGATTGATCCAGCAATTGTAAAAACCACAGCAAAAACTGAAAAAAACCGCCCCAAATGCTTTGCCCTTACTATCAAATAGTTTAATCGCAACTTTAAATAATTCTATACTAATAAAGTAAGATAGGCACAACAATTCAAAATGGGGGCAAATGGGTTGGCAGTCTCATTTTAAAATGCTTTCGCCATCAAGCAAACCAATGGAACCTACGGAAAATATTTTTTCCGCCAAAACAATATCTGCAGGCGTATTTACATTAAAAAACGGATCTGGTGTTTGGTTGTCATCTGTTGGTGTAAAATCAATTTTTATGGTTTTGTGATTTTCGAACCACTGCCCAACCCGGCTGAGCCCATCATTTTTTATTGCTGCGCGCAATTCGTTTTTTGCCGATACAGGCCACAGGGCAAACACCGGGTGATCGCGCCCATCTGATTGCGCCATTACATAATTGTTGTTACCAGCCACAGCGATAAATTTTTTAATCATATCAGTTGGTATGAACGGCGCATCAGTAGCAAACGTGGCCAGCCATTTTGCTGTCGGATAATTTTGTTCTACCCATTCAAGCGCGCTTAAAACGCCAGCCAACGGACCGGCAAATCCGCTTATGGAATCTTCCACCACATCCAAACCAAATTCATCCAATGCCGGGTTTTTTGGCGCACTGATAATAAGCTTTGCCACTTGTCCCTGGGCGCGCACGATTACGTGCTTTATCAGTGGCAGGCCGCCAAGCAGCAACATTGATTTATCTTGCCCGTCCATGCGCCTTGAGCGCCCACCCGCCAGTATTACCCCAATGATAGGCGCTGCAGGTACATCGACATTGCCTTTATTTAAGGTCATATTTAGCACCCTGAATGAAAGTAATTAATACCA
>JAOUJU010000238.1 GCA_029883045.1 Rhodospirillaceae bacterium | reverse complement strand
TTGATTAATTCAATATTGCTTGGGTTGCTTAAATTCTCTATGGGCATGGATACGACCGCCTTTTAAATCAATTCTAATTATACAAACATTTACACAAAAAGTTATATATTTACTATAATTTGTTACTGTTACTATAATAATTAGGCGGCGGCGGCCGATATATTAATTATGAAACGTCTATTTTTAATACTAACTTGTCTACTTTTCGTCGCCTGCGCGCCGCCGGATGATAACCACGGTTACGGCTATGAATACGATAATTTAGACGAGGAAACCGGATTACGCGAAAGGGGCTTTAGTTCGTATCTTGCCGGCGCCCGCACCGCCGAAGAGTTAGGCGCGGATTATCTCGCGTTAGCTAATTGCGGCGGTTTCGAGCGGACACGACCCGCGCCGCTAATTATTTTCGTTAAAGGCGAAGTTTTAAAAAATGGCGCGCGCGTATACGGTCTATATTTTAGAGACACGTTAACGGCGGTCGTATCTATGGATAGTTCCCACAAACGAAAAACCGTTAATCATGAACTAATGCATCACTTGAATAACATTAATAAAACTAACGACGGGCATAACTCCGAGCATTTTACAAATTGCGTTAATTAGGGGTCGTATAAATCGCATATAAAATGAATTCTATCCCCCTGGCGGCTCCAGTTTTCGACTTTATGGGGTAATAAATTATTAATTTCTATTATTTCCCCTTCCGGCATTTCAACCGGATAGCCATTAACGCTAAAAATCGTTTTAGGGTTAGATATTATTGGTATATGGACGCGATGAGTAACCGCGAATATTTCGGCCTCGTCGGTATGCTCGACAACGACCGCGCGGGGCGGTACTTTTGCAAACATCGCGCGACATACGGTACCCGGTACGGCGTCGGTTATAGCCTGAATTAATGGGCTGAACAAATTGTTATATTCTTCGTATTCTTCGTAACGAAGAATAGACAAGGGCAAACAAGGTTTGCAAAAAATGCCGATTATTGAGGTCGTTTCTTTATGAACTAAAAACGTATCTTGTCTATACGTATTCTTTACCCAGGCGGCGGCGGGTAATGTTAAAAGGCGTTTTTTTATGTCTGAGATATCCGTTTTTCCATGCCTTAAATACCGGCCGCGTAATTTCATTTTATTACCGTTTCGGCTTCGAGCTTGGCCAACAATTCGACCCGGTCTTTTTCTTCGGCGGCGCTATCGACGCCGAAAGGGGTATTATTGCCCGAATACATATCGGACACGTTACCGGCGTCGTCCCTTACCGCAAAGATACAGTAAGCGACGACGCCGTCGGTTAATGGTAATAAATTATGATAATGATCTTTTTTAACGATAAAAAAGTCGGGGGCGTGAAATATTTTAGGGGGGTATCCCTCGACGGTAACTTGTAGGGAGCCAACGGCTAAAAGCGAAACATGGTCGAAGTTATGCTTATGTCCCTTATGGTTAACCTCTTTTTGTGGGTAATACTGTTTCCTTACCCATACATTACCTAAAATGCCGATATTATGTATATGTAAATCCGTATTTGTGCCGAGCGCGTGAAATTTTATAGCATTTTTTATTGAGTCCTTTGTTACTGATTTTCCAGAAACTAGAGTAATAATTTCAATTTTAGAATGTAATGGAATGTCTTGATTTTCGAGCGCGTCAATTACTAGCTTTTGTAATTCTATATTCAATTTATTATCTCCTATATCCTGCTAACGTAACTGAAGCCACCGCATACGACCCCGCCGTTACCGTCGCGGCATAGTTAAAAACGAAAGTAGAGGATACCGGTAATAATATTATTTTAGAGTCGTAGCCGGCGTCGTCTATATCGTCGGCCGCCGAAATATCCGTATAACTTTTCGCATAATACGAAGGACAATTAGTTATTAGCGAATTATAAATTTGTAACTCCGCTCTATAACTCCCCACGGTCGGCGAATAGGGCGCGCCGCCTTGTATATTACCCGTATTTGCAATTATATGAAGTAAAAGGTATTTCGTATCGCTCGGAATGTTATCTAACATCGACCACGTTGTCGACGCGCCGGAACCGGAAGGGCCGATAGTACCTGAACCGGTTGACGCTAAAGCCTGACTATAAGTCGACGAACTTAACCCCCCCGTTAGTAAATCACCTTGTATTTGTGTTTCGACAAATCGCGTTACGGTTGACACAACGACGTCGACTGGTTCTTTAATTTCGACCCCGTTTTTTTGTAAAGCCCCCGTAAAATTACTAGCACCTGTAAAAGTTTGGGCCGCGTCCAAAACGGCATAATTTTTAGTCGAAAAAAATAGGGCGCGGTCGTCTGTTATTAAACTGTTTGTTATTTGCGTCGTCGACGTTGCAAGTAATACAGTCGCTACGGCGATTACGCCAGGGGTTAAAGCGGGGGCGGTCGGGCTTGCGGCCTCGGCGCCCGTAATGACTGAAACCGCGCCCGTACTACCGTCGATTACAATTCTATCTATTCTCGGGTTTGTTGTCGGGGCGGTTATTGTTGCGCTTGTTTGTTCCGATTGTTCGACCAAAACGCCAGCCGCGTATATCTTGCCCGGCGCAACCTTAATAGTCATATTTGGCGCCGCCGCTTCATGGGGCGCAAAATCGTCGGCGACGTTTGATACCACCGCGACGGCGGCGTCGATGTTTGTTTTATATTCCGTTGCTGTGTCGACTGTGTAATCGGGTTGATTAAAGGTACTAACTGTCATAATTCGTTAAACTCCGGTCGCTTCCCAGTTAACGACGCCGCCTACGTCCGTTCCTGAGCTGTTAAAAACGTGTATAGTAAATCCCGTCGTCGTAACGTTTGTATTTGTTGCGTATAGCGCGCTCGAACCGTCAATAAATACGCGTACAAAGGGGGCGGTATGAAATGAAATAGGAAAGGTAATTAATGTTCCGGCGGCGGCTATTGCTATTCCGCTGGCCTTTTGGGTTCGTTCGCGTAAATCGACGGTATGGGAAAAACTCGACAAGTAATAAACGCCGGTCGCCGTGGCAACAGATACACGCGGGGTTAAATAGCGTAATTCGATTTCGCCGACGTCCCAGTCCTGGAAACCATCATAGGCGCCGGCGGCCAGTTTGTAATCTATTGCATATTGTGGCGCGGCTTCGCCGGCTTCCCCTGGGCCAAGCGCTGAAATAATCGCGGCCCAAACTCTAACCGTATCGTCGAAACCGATATCGACCTCGGGGGCGTCATACGTTGCCGTCGGGTATGGACTCGGTACGAAGACGTCGAACGTATCCCATAAATCAGCGCTTGCTAAATTTTGGGAGTCAGGTACTAGCTTTCCCGTCCAGTGCTTAATAAGATTTGTTTTAGTTCCTAACCAGTCGGGCGCCTCTTCATTTTC
>JAOUJU010000021.1 GCA_029883045.1 Rhodospirillaceae bacterium | reverse complement strand
TTAAAATTGATCAACGACATTTTGGATATTTCCGCGATTGAAGTACGCAAAATAAGCCTTAACAACGATATTTTTAACGTCAAGGATTTGGTCCAGTCGGTTTATCGTACATCTAAACTATTGGCAGACACATTTGGGGTTGCACTTGATTACGAATATCGCGGACCAGACGGTCAGGCCACTGGTGACGATAGGCGCATAAAACAAATTATGATGAACCTACTTTCCAACGCCATAAAATTCACCCCGCGTGGTGGCGCGGTGCAATTTAATATTGGCATGGACGGTGATAAAAACCTTGTTGTTCGGGTTACTGATAACGGCGTCGGTATGGATGCTGATGGATTAAAAACAGCGCTTATGCCGTTTGGTCAGGTTGCCGGCCCGCTAACCCGATCACACAAAGGAACGGGTCTGGGGTTACCACTGTCAAAGGAGCTATGCGAACTTTTGGGCGGAATATTTAAAATTGAAAGCCGACCCGGTAGCGGCACAACGGTTGAGGCCACATTGCCGCTTGAATACCCTAGCCAAACACCCGCTTGAAAATAGCATCTACCCGTTTGGTGTGATAACTGATTGAATCTTCATCAAGCAATTTTTTTAAAGCATCAACATCCAACAGGTTTTTTAATGTCTCATCGCGCGATAAGAAAAAGAACAAGCGGTTATCATGCTGCTTGGCTTCAATTTCAGTTGCGTTGAGGGTTGGTTCGCTATCGGGGTTATCGGGATCAATGCCAAAACTTTTCCACACTAACATGGCATTGCGCTGAACGATTTTATATGCGTCTTCGCGCGATATATTGTTTTGTGTCAAAAATAATAAAACCCGCTGGGCATCGTGGATGCCGCCAAAATTATTTAGCTGTTCCATCATGTTTTCTGGGTAAACCACCAGCTTTTCAATTACGCTTTTTAAACGCTTCAAAGCAAAATCCAGCGTAATGGTGCTATCAGGGCCAATCATTCGTTCCACCGAAGAATGCGAAATATCGCGTTCATGCCATAGCGATACGTTTTCCATTGCCGGGACCACAGCCATGCGCACAATGCGTGCAAGGCCAGTTAGGTTTTCGGTCAATATGGGGTTGCGTTTATGTGGCATTGCGCTGGAACCTTTTTGTCCGGGGGCAAAATATTCTTGCGCTTCGCGAACTTCGGTTCGTTGTAGGTGCCTAATTTCGGTTGCCACGTTTTCTACGCTCGATGCAATTACGCCCAAGGTTGCAAAATAATGGGCATGGCGATCGCGCGGAATAACCTGGGTTGAAACTGGTTCGGGCTTTAGCCCTAATTTTTTTGCAACGTGTTCTTCGACGGCTGGGTCAATGTTGGCGAATGTTCCAACCGCACCGGATATGGCGCAGGTGGCAATACCATCTTTGGCGGCAAGCAAACGTTCACGGTTTCGCTGAAATTCAGCATAAAAACGTGCCATTTTAATTCCAAACGTGGTCGGTTCGGCATGGATGCCGTGGCTGCGACCAATGGTTGGCATCATCTTGGTTTCCATGGCGCGGGTTTTAAGTGCGCCCAACAAATCATCAATATCGGCCAACAAAATGTCTGCTGCTTGCACCATTTGTACCGAAAGGCAGGTATCTAATACATCAGAACTGGTCATGCCCTGGTGAACAAAACGCGCATCCTCGCCCACGTGTTCGGCCAATTCGGTCAAAAATGCGATTACGTCGTGCTTGGTTTCAAGCTCAATTTCATCAATCCGGGCGATGCGTTCAGGGGTGTATTCCTTTTGCCCATTTTTCCATACGGCCTTGGCGGCATCCTTGGGGATAACCCCAAGATCGGCCAGCGCGTCACAGGCGTGGGCTTCAATTTCAAACCAAATTCTAAGTTTATTAGCGGGCTCCCAAATATTGACCATATCGGGGCGGGAATAACGCGGAATCATTTAAATCTTCTCCGGTGGGTTGGCGTGCTGATTCTATACAGGTTTTTCAGGGCTACGACCAGCACCACAAGGTATTTTTTGGCTATAACCTATTGGGTATTGCCGCGTTTTTGGTAAATTATGTACCAAATAAAAGCCATTACCTGAAAGCTTAGCAAAACAGCAAAGGCCAGACTGTAACCATCGGGACTATATCCACCACTTGGTGTGGGTGGGTAAATGTCAATAACCACCCCGGTCGCCCACTGTCCACCAAAGGCTAAAACAAAAACCAACAGATTAAGCCCAGTGTTTACCCTGCCTGCTAGGTGGTGGGGAAAAGATTGTGAAAGCGCGGCATAGGGTAAAATGCCGGCGGTTCCAAAAAATGCAAATGCTAACCATACGGGTAATGCAAAATCTGCCACTTGCATTATCAAAAGCAACTGCATAACCATAAACCCAACCATTCCCGCCAACGCAACGTTCATTGGTTTAACATTGTAAAGTTTTTGCAAGCGTTCAGAGGCCAGACCCCAAAAAAAGAACCCGCCAATCATGGCACCGGCAATAAAAAATAGCGAACTGGCAACTTGTTCGCGTTCAAACCCTGCAACATCGCCAAGCCACGGCCCTGACCATAGTCCGTGCACTGCCATGTATGATGCTTGGCTAATTATGGTTACGGGGGCAACTCGCCAAAAAAGCGGGCTGGAAAAAACGTCAGACACACCTTTAAGTGCATCTTTTAAGGTTGTGTTTCCCTCTTTATGTTTACCATCTGGAACTATGAAAAAAATCATTAGCGCCACAACAAACGTTGCTACCGCCAGTAGCCAAAAAACCCCACGCCAATCGGTTATGCCAAGCAACGTTTCAATCGGGCGGGTTGCGGCCATGGCGCCAAGGCCGCCTGCCATCATTTGAAAACCATTTATCAGTGCTAATTTTTCTTTAGGAAACCACATGACGTAGGCCTTGAACGATGCCATCAAGCACGCCGATACCCCAAACCCGATAAGCCCACGGGCAATTATTAAGCCCGGTATATTTTCGGCCATGGCAAAAAGTGCCGCGCCAAGTGCTGCAAACAACAAAAGCACTGCTTCAACGCGGCGTGGGCCATAATGATCAAGCAATATTCCCAGTGGTATTTGAAATGCGGCAAAACTTAAAAAATATGCACTGGTAAGTAGCCCAAGGGAATTGGCGTTAAGGCCAATATCGGCCACTAAATCAGGCGCAATCACCGCATTAACGGTGCGGTACGTATAAGAAAGAAAATACCCAAGTGCGAACGGGGTAAAAACCCTAAGCAGGGTTATGGGTGAAAGTCTGGGCTTGGCGGGGGAGGTCAATTTTTTACAACAACCCTTCACTTTTAAATGAGGTATGCCCACTGGCGGAAACTATTACGTGGTCGTGTAGTTCAATTCCCAGTTTATGCCCGGCGTCTTGTATTTCCATGGTCATATCAATGTCGGCCTTGGATGGCTTGGTATCACCGCTGGGGTGGTTGTGCACCAGTATCAATGCGCTGGCCCCAAGGTCAAGCGCGCGCTTTATTACCTCGCGGGGGTACACGGGCGTATGATCAACGGTTCCTTCTTGTTGTAATTCATCGGCGATAAGCGCGTTTTTGCGGTTTAAAAACAAAATACGAAATTGTTCTTTTTTGTTTCCACCCATGGCGACGCGGCAGTAATCAATCAATGCCTGCCAGTTGCTAAGCACTGGTTTGTCCATAATTTCTTGCCCCAGCATTCGCACCGCTACTTCGCGCACAACTTTCATGTTAATGGCAGCAACATCGCCCATGCCGTCAACTTTTGCCAATGCGTCAATATCGGCATTTAAAACTCCACCAAGGGATCCAAACTTTTTCAATAATTCTTTGGCAATTGGTTTTACGTCACGCCGTGGCATTGCATTGAAAAGCAGCAATTCAATAAGTTCATAATCGGGAAGGGGGGTTGGCCCACCTTTTACAAAGCGTTCACGCAAGCGTGCGCGGTGCCCAGCGTAGTGTGGCGTGGGTTTGTCTTTTTCGCTCATGGCATGGTTTGCTCAAGCGCTATATGGGGGTTTGTCGAGCCCGGCGGGCGAACGGGTGAAAACTTCAAACCCGTCTTTGGTAACAGCGATGGAATGTTCAAACTGGGCTGATAGGGTTTTGTCGCGGGTTACCGCGGTCCAACCATCTTGAAGAATTTTTACATCATACTTGCCAAGGTTAATCATCGGTTCGATGGTAAAAAACATTCCTTCTTTTAATGTAACCCCTTCACCGGGATTGCCATAATGCATGATGTTGGGTGCATCGTGAAATACCCGGCCCAAACCATGGCCACAAAAATCACGCACTACAGAATATTTATTACCTTCGGCATATTTTTGGATGGCATGGCCAATATCGCCGGTGGTGGCACCGGGTTTAACTACGTTTATGCCTTCCCACATTGCATTAAATGTTGCCTCAATAAGTTTCGCTGCCTTTACCCCAACCTTGCCAACAGGAAACATCCGCGAGGTATCGCCAAACCAACCGTCAAGGGTAACGGTGACATCAATATTTACAATGTCGCCTTCTGTTAAAATTTTCTCGCTGGGTATGCCATGACAGACCACATGGTTGATAGAGGTGCAAATGGATTTTGGATAACCGCGATAATTAAGCGGTGATGGAATGGCGCCGTTATCAACAATGAATTCATGGCACAAGCGGTCGAGCTCATCGGTGCTAACACCGGGCACCACATAGGGCAATATCATATCTAACGTTTCGGCGGCCAGCTTTCCGGCTTTGCGCATTGCGGCAAAATCATCGGCGCTATGAATTACAATTCTTTTGGCTTCGTGCATGGGGTGTAAGCTCAGTTCTTTTGTTGATTGGAAGGTTTAATTAATATAGGCACTTTTTTAAAAATCTCTATACCCCTATAGACCAATAATGGCACATGGCCCGGAAATGCTTATTTTTTTGGGCGTTATATTGCAGCCATAGGCTATTATTTCAACCCCGGCTTTCTGCGCTTTGGCAAATTCTTTGGCATAAACCGGATCAATATCGCCCGCTAGGGTAAAGCTTTTTCCATCGGTGCGTTGCACCAAATAAAACATAACCGCACGTTTTTTTGCTTTTACCATATTGGTTAGCTCAACCAGATGTTTGGCCCCACGTGCGGTCACGGCGTCGGGAAATTCAGCTGGGTCATTTTTATTTTTACCACGCTTCATGGTAACGTTTTTTACCTCGACGTAACAATCTGGCTTGTTGGGCGCGCTTAGCAATATATCAATGCGCGAATTTTCACCGTATTTTACTTCGCGTTTTAGGTTTTCATAGCCCGTCAGTTCGGGAATTTCCCCAGCTTCAATTGCTTCGGCAACAATGCGATTTGGATGCTGGGTGTTGATGCCAACCCGCACTTTACCAATTTCGATTATTTCCCAAGTATATTTTAATTTACGTTTGGGGTCATCATTGGGGGTCAACCAAACGCGGGAACCGGGAACATTAAGCGAAAGCATGGAACCGGAATTAGCGCAATGTGCAGTTATTATTTTTCCATCTTCCAATTCAACGTCAGCCAAAAAACGTTTGTAACGTTTTATCAGCTTTCCAGAAATTAATGCTGTTTCAAATTTCATCTTTGTTTTCTTCGCCTAGCACCAATGAAAGGTTTACTTCACCAGTTCCCGGTTTTAATGGTTGCGGTTGGTTTGGCCCCGGTGCCCATGCGGTCATGGTTACAATATCGAACGTGGCGGGTATACGTCCATCATCATCGATAAATTTTTCCTGATAATAACTTGCGGCGCGCAAAATTGTATCTTCGCGGGTGAAGGTTTTTCGTCGTCCGCTGACAGCACCATTTTCTCCCATGCCACGAAGATCTGCCATCAGGCGAAATGCATCGGGGTATGAAACCGTTATGGTGTCGGTATCTAATACTGGCAAGGCAAACCCGGCCCGACCTAAAAGCGATCCTAAATCTTGCACCGTGGCAAAGGGTGAAACCCGGGGGCTGATGCCGCCTTCAATTTCTATTTCTGCTGCCATCATACTTTCGCGCAATTCCCATAATGTTCTCTCGGCAAAAACCGATGCCAACATTAAACCATCGGGCTTTAATGCTTTTCTTATTTGTATTAAGGCCCCCGGCAGATCATTTACCCAATGCAGCGATAAATTTGATAACACCAAATCAAACGTTTCATCGGCAAAGGGCAGGTTTTCTTCATCAACCACCATTGCCTTGTGCCCGGTTTTTTCTGCTAATGCCGCCATGGCTGGTGATATATCGGTTTGGGTAAGGTCTTTTATGCCGCCACGAGTACCCAAATTTTTTGCGACCTCGCCACCATGACAACCAAGGTCAAGTGCGGTTTCAAATTTGCGTTTTACATCATCTAGGCGGTCACACAGGCGATCCGCCGCTTCCATAAAAAGAAAATCGTGCGCTGCTAATTGTTTAGCCGCACGATCACGGTGGCGCATTACTGTTGTGCGGTCAAAAACCTGCATGGGGGCGTTGGTGTTCATGGTTCCTATATGACACAGAGGTCGGCCTTTGATAAGGTATTGCTTATGGAAAAAAGCGATATCACCAGCCTGCGAACATTTTTTGCCCAATCGGTGGCAAAAAAACTGCTGGATGTAATGCTGCCACCAACCTGCCCGGGCTGTAAAACCATCGTTAGCCCACCGGGCGGCCTGTGCCCCGAATGCTGGGAAAAAATAACCTTTATTTCCGCACCAACTTGTTCGACTTGTGGCCACCCGTTTGAATTTTCAGGGATGGGCGAAGATAATTTAAAAGGCGTAATTTGTGGTTCGTGCGCACGCACACCGCCTCCGTTTGGTCGCGCCCGGGCGGCATTTATTTATAATGATGCCTCACGGAAAATGGTTTTGGCCTTTAAACATGCCGATCAGACGCATCTGGCCGGGCTTTTTGCGGCAATGTTGCACCGCGTTGGGGCAGAGCTAATAAATGATTGTGATCTAATAATCCCCATCCCCATTTCAACAATGAAACTATTTTCAAGGCGTTATAACCAATCAGCCGAAATTGCTAGGGTGCTTGCGCGAAATTCAGCCAAAGCCTTTGCCCCTAGCGCGCTCAAGCGTATTTCGACCCCACGGGGTAAAAAATCCAGCCAAGCAAACCTTAGTCGCAGGGCGCGGTTTGAAAATGTGCGCGGCGTATTTATTGTGTCGCCAAGAATGGCCCAGCGACTGAAGGGAAAATCGGTTTTGTTGGTTGATGATGTATTAACCACCGGGGCCACCATAACCGAGGCAGCGCGCATTATTGTCAGGGCTGGGGCAAAAAACGTTGATGTTCTGACCTTGGCTCTGGTTCCTGGGCCAAAATAATGGCTTTAAACCTAATGTCCCGCTTGCGCACAGTCCTTGGCCGACTATATATTAGAATTAACTTAATAACCTCCAGCGGAGAAACCTAATCGTGAGCACCCCTGTAAAAGTAGAAATATATACCAGCCCCACCTGCGGCTATTGCCACCGGGCCAAACGGCTATTGACCAACAAAGGCATAGAGTTTGAGGAAATAAACGTCATGATGAAACCGGAAAAACGTCGCGAAATGGAAAAGCGTTCAGGCGGGTACACGGTTCCGCAAATTTTTATCAATGGCAAACCCGTTGGCGGCAGTGACGATTTAATTGAACTGGATCTTGACGGTGAACTAGATACCATGCTGGGTATAGGCTGATTTATTTCCAGCTATGATTTTTATTTGAACAAGGCATTTTTATGAACGATGCAGATAAAAAAACACCGTTCACACCGTTTAAGGTAGCGCTGGTTCAGCTTAATTCATCCGATAATATGGACGAAAATATATCTACCATCACCGGTTTTGTCCGCGAAGGTGCAGGCATGGGTGCTGACGTGGTATTGTTGCCGGAAAACAGCTCGATGATGACGTTCGGGCGAGAAAACATTTTAAAAAATGCGCGCAATGAAAATAACCATCCTGCCATAGCGGCGCTTGGTGATTTGGCGCGCGAACTTAAGATTTGGCTGCATGGCGGAACTTTTGCTATCAAGGTAAACGATAATGCTTCTGGTGCACCATTGGTGAACCGAACAATCGTTTTTTCACCCGATGGCAAAATAGCCCAGCGTTATGACAAAATACATATGTTCGATGTTGATCTAAGCGAAAATGAAAGCTACCGCGAAAGCGAAACTTTTCGCCCCGGTACAAAATCGGCGTTGCTTGACCTGCCGTGGGGAAATATGGGCCTGACAACGTGTTATGACGTTCGCTTTCCACATCTTTATCGCCGCCTTGCAAATGCGGGGGCCGATTTTTTTGCAGTTCCTGCGGCTTTTACCGAAACAACCGGAAAAGCCCACTGGCACGTTTTATTGCGCGCCCGGGCTATTGAAAATGGATGTTTCGTTTTTGCTCCGGCGCAATGTGGAACCCATCCGGGAAACAGAAAAACTTTTGGTCATTCTTTGGTGGTTGACCCTTGGGGTCAGGTTCTGGGCGATGGCGGTGAAGCCCCTGGTGTTGTAATGGCTACAATTGACATGCGCGCTGTGGCCCTAGCTCGTAGTAAAGTCCCATCGCTTAGAAATGAGCAACCATTTGAATAATATGTGGTTTTTTAACTTTTTTGTTGCGCATAGATAAATATTTTTCGTGGCGCATTTTTTAACTATTCCCTTAATGATTTTCTGCCACAATCGACCTTAAGTGTTTAATTGAGGCAAACCAATGATCCTATATAAATTACAATGCTGTGATGAGCACAGCTTCGATGGATGGTTCCGTGACGGCGCTACCTATGAACGCCAGGCCCGCACCGGACAAATCGAATGCCCTTATTGTGGCAAAACTGAAATAACAAAAGCACCGATGGCACCCAATATAGCCAAGGGCGCAACCCGCAGCACCGATGATGACAGGCCTGCCGTTGGGCTTTCCACCAGCGAAGCCCGAGCCCATCAAGTTGCTAAACAAATACTAGAAGCCGCAACTAAGGCGCGCGAATATGTTGAAGAAAATTTTGAAGACGTTGGCGATAAATTTGCCGACGAAGCGCGGGCCATACACTATGGCGAACGTGAAGATGGCGGCATTTATGGCCAAGCCAGCGAAACAGAAGAAAAAGAACTAGAAGAAGAAGGCGTTGATTTCGTCCGTATTCCCGGAAGTAACCGTAAAAATAGTTAAGCTATTTTTTCTGTAGTGCGAACGCCATGTAATTTACATCCAAATCGGTTTTTGAAACAGACCAGCTATCATTAAGTGGGTTATAAATAACCCCTGCAATTTCGCTAAATTCCAGCGCGTGTGGACGAATAAGACGCGCCAATTCTGATGGTTTTAAAAACTTGTCCCAACTGTGCGTGCCAACCGGCAACCAGCGCAAAATATATTCGGCGCCAACTTTTGCCAGCAAAAAAGATTTTATTGTGCGGTTGAGGGTCGATAAAACCATTGCCCCGTTATCTTTTAAAAGTGCTGTACTGGCGGCCATAAAAGCCTCGGTATCACTAACGTGTTCGATTATTTCCATGTTCAACACAATATCAAAACGCTTGCCCTCAAGGGCCAAGTCTTCGGGCAAAATATTTCGGTAATTGATATCAAGCCCACTTTTGGCGCTATGAATTTTTGCGATCTCAATATTTTTATCACCGGCATCTATTCCGGTAACGCTGGCACCAAGGGCCGCCATCTGTTCAGATAAAATTCCTCCGCCACAACCAACGTCGATTATTTCAAGTCCCAAAAGTGGTTTTTCAGCCGTGGCATCAAAGCCAAAATGCTTGGCGGCATTTTCAACCACAAATGCCGTGCGCAGGGGATTTATCTGGTGAAGCGGGCGAAATTTGCCCTTGGGGTCCCACCATTGGTCAGCCATGCGGGTAAAATTGGCGACTTCTTGGGGATTGGCTGTGGTGGCACCGTTAGGTTTGGACATTTTTGAAGCCTTTTATTTTTTGTTTTGCCAGTGTTTTGCCAGTGTTTTGATTGTGTTTTAATTGTGTTTTGACCGAGTTAAGGCTGGGTTTAGGGCATTTTTTGCCCCTTTAGGGCTTTGCATTTACCCCCCATTACGAGTATGAATACGCGCCCGCAATGGTGCAATAGGGCAATACCCATGGGTTTAAATATATATCAGGAAGCGAGATAAGGCGATGGCGCTTATCGTGCAAAAATTTGGCGGAACCTCAGTAGCCGATGTAGAGCGCATCCAGGCAGTGGCCTTGCGCGTCAAGGCCGAGCTTGATAATGGCAATAAGGTTGCAGTGGTAGTATCTGCCATGGCGGGCGAAACCAATAAATTAGTTGGTTTTGTTGAACAAACCGCCAAGCTTTATGATACAGCCGAATACGACGTGGTGGTTTCCAGTGGCGAACAGGTAACGGCTGGGCTTTTGGCGCTGGCGCTACAAAGCATCGGCGTTTCAGCGCGTTCGTGGCTAGGCTGGCAGCTACCCATAAAAACCAGCTCGGCCCATGGCAAGGCACGGATTGAAGGAATTAATGCCGATGACATTTTGGCATCCATAAATGCTGGAAATGTTGCAGTGGTCCCAGGGTTTCAAGGCATAAGCCCTAAAAACCGCGTGACGACCCTTGGCCGTGGTGGTTCGGATACATCCGCCGTGGCTTTGGCGGCGGCTTTGGGGGCCGAACGGTGCGATATTTATACGGATGTTGATGGTGTTTACACCACTGATCCGCGTATCGTTGCAAAGGCCAAGAAGCTAGATAAAATTACGTATGAAGAAATGTTGGAAATGGCCTCGGTTGGGGCCAAGGTTTTGCAAACCCGCTCAGTTGAGGTGGCAATGAAGCACGGTGTGCGCGTTCAGGTAAGGTCAAGCTTTTCCAATGAACCGGGCACACTAGTAGTCAATGAGGATGAAATCGTGGAACAGGAACTTATAAGCGGTATCGCTTACAGTCGTGATGAAGCAAAAATTACCCTTGTGGGTGTTCTCGATCAGCCGGGGATAGCCGCAAAAATTTTTGGCTCGCTGGCAGATGCCAACATTAATGTTGATATGATCGTGCAAAACGTTTCGGCCGATGCCAACCATTCGGCAACCGATCTTACGTTTACGGTTACCAAGGCCGACCTTGAGCGTGCGGTTGAAACGGTAAAAGCTGACGCCAAAGACCTTGGTTATAAAGAATTGCAATCAGACCCCAATGTGGTGAAGGTTTCAGTTATTGGTGTTGGTATGCGTAGCCACGCAGGTATTGCCCAACGAATGTTTCAGTCGCTGGCCGATAAGGGAATTAACATTCAGGTTATTTCCACATCTGAAATCAAGGTAAGCGTGCTAATCGCCGAAGAATATGCCGAACTGGCGCTACGTTCGTTGCACACGACCTATGGTCTGGATGGTGATGAATAATGAACGCTACAGCTGAGCAGCATTTGGATAAAATGTGGGAACGTGGGCGCGAACTTTTGGGCACGCGCTACGCTACATTGGGCGGTGCCATGTCATGGATTTCGGAAAGCAACCTTGTTTCGGCTATTTCTAATGCCGGTGGTTTCGGGGTAATTGCCGGTGGTTCGATGATGCCCGATCAACTGGGCGAAGTAATTATTGCCACCCAGAAAAAAACTGATAAACCGTTTGGCGTTAATTTAATTACCATGCATCCAGAATTGGACGCGCTTATTGATAAATGCCTTGAATTAAAAGTAAGCCACATTGTGCTGGCAGGCGGGCTTCCCAGCGGGGCATCGATTAAGCGGGCGAAAGATGGCGGTGCTAAGGTAATATGCTTTGCCCCGGCGCTGGCGCTGGCTAAACGATTGGTGCGAAGTGGCGCTGATGGATTAGTAATCGAAGGCAACGAAGCTGGCGGACATATTGGCCCAGTTTCAACCAGCGTTCTGGCGCAGGAAATATTGCCAGCTATTACCGAGGTTCCGGTTTTTGTCGCGGGTGGAATTGGTCGCGGTGAAGCAATCGTTAGCTATCTTGAAATGGGTGCGTCTGGCGTACAGCTAGGAACGCGCCTTGTTTGCGCGACTGAATGTATTGCACATGAAAATTTCAAAAAAGCATTTATTCGCGCCCAGGCCCGCGATGCGGTTTCGACCGCACAGATTGATCCACGGTTCCCGGTTATTCCGGTGCGCGCACTGGCCAACGACGGAACACGGCTTTTTATGGAAAAACAAAAAGAAGTGGTTGATCGTTTTGATAAAGGTGAATTAACCATACCCGAAGGCCAGCTTGAGATAGAGCATTTTTGGGTTGGCGCCCTGAAGCGCGCAGTAATAGACGGTGATGTCGAAAATGGCTCAATGATGGCCGGGCAAATTGTTGGTTTGGTCAAGCAAGAGCAATCTACCGAAGAAATATTAACCGAGCTGCTAAATCAGGCAAAAACCGCCATTGAGGCCAAGAATACCGCCTAATATTGGGCTAATATTGGCTGGCGGCATTGGTCTATAGGCACAGCTAAATAATTGTGAATTATTACTTTTTACTCCATCGCCCTTGCTTTTTTACCCTGCTAAGGCAAAATATCTTCTAGTATTTTTTAAGAAGCTCGCTCATTTAAGCAAAGTAACACAAAATTATGGCCGACGATAATTCAACACCATCAAACGAAAGCAGGGAAAGCGTAGGCGCTCTTCTCAAATCGCATCGTGAAAAATCTGGCAAGGAAATAACTATCGTTGCCAGTTCGCTCCGAATTTCGGCGCGCTACCTTGAGGCAATTGAGGATGGCCGTTACGAAGACCTTCCCGGCAATACCTATGCCGTTGGTTTTATTCGCAGCTACAGTGAACATTTGGGCCTAGATGAAGACGAAATAGTTCGACGCTTCAAGGAAGAAGTAGACGAATTTTCACCAAAAACAGATCTTATTTTCCCCAAACCAATACCCGAAGGCGGGGTTCCTGGCGGGGTTTTGCTTTTGGGTGGCGCGCTTTTTGCGCTTTTGGCATATGGAATTTGGTATATAAGTTCAAGCGACGAACAGGTGGCAAGCTCGGTTGAGGATGTTCCCCAGCGCATAGTTGAGGAAACACAAAATATAAATAATGTTTCCCCGCAAGAAGGCAGCAAGGTTTTTGTCGATGATAAGGTTTCCAGCACAACAAAACCTGAAGAACAAATTACTGCCCCTGATGCAAGCGCCATCAAAGAAGAGACAGCACCTGATGCGGTGCAAGAAAAATTAGAAAAAGAAACTGTCAATCAACAAACTGTTGATGCAGCAGTTCCGGTTGCGGCCCCTAGCGAACAACCAGCGGCCGAACAACCAG
>JAOUJU010000237.1 GCA_029883045.1 Rhodospirillaceae bacterium | reverse complement strand
CAGCGCAAAATTGAAAAGATTTTGCCCGAGGCCGATTTTTTATTATGGCCCGATGAAGCGCCTGATGATTTGGGCGAAATTGATTATGTTTTAACGTGGAAGCCAGAACCGGGTGTGTTGGCTTTATTTCCCAAACTAAAGGCAATATTTAATATGGGTGCGGGCGTGGATGCGCTTTTACAAGATAAATCCCTGCCCCGTGATGTTCCTATTGTGCGTTTGGTTGACCCGTTATTAACATCGGGCATGGTTGAATACGTGGTTCATTGGGTTTTGCATTTTCATCGCCAATTTCACATATACGGTGCAATGCAAAAAAAACGTGAGTGGAAAGAATTCCCCCCGCCCTTTACGGCAAAACGCGCAATCGGGTTTTTAGGTATGGGTGAGCTTGGCCGGGCCAGCGCGACTGCATTGCAAAACCTTGGTTTTAAAAATATTGCCGGATGGTCTAGGACTAAAAAACAATTAGCAGGAATTGAAAGTTTCGCAGGCAATGGTGAGCTTGATGCGTTTCTTAATCGCACAGAAATACTTATCACATTGTTGCCACTAACCGCACAAACTGAAAAAATTATAAACGCTAAAAATATTTTAGCCCTGCCCACTGGTGCTTGCATTATTAACCCTGGGCGCGGTGGCCTGATTAATGATGATGACCTAATTGCGGCATTAAACGGTGGAAAAATTGCGGCCGCCGCATTGGACGCATTTGCCCCCGAACCACTGGCCCAACAAAGCCCCTATTGGGAAATGCAAAACGTTTACATAACCCCCCATATTGCCAGCCTGACAGTGGCCGGATCGGCCGCCAGCGTAACCGCTGAAATGATAAAAAAAATCGAAGCCGGTGGCGCACCTGAAAACACGGTTGATCTTTCAAATGGTTATTAACCCGGCAGGTAAATAATTATAACCATCATTCCATCCGGTGCTTAGACAGAGATTGAGAAATTTCATCTAATACCTGTGATGTACGGGGGCCGTATAAAAAATCCATCATCGCCCCATCGCGTTGCGAGCGCGCAATCAGCATTAAATCATTTAGCAGCGAATTCATTATCAGGTGAAATTCATTTTTACCCAATGGCGTTGCCGATGGGTTTGATTCATTAATATCATCCATAAACTGATAATGTGCCATATCAAATTTGCGAAACGACTGGGCAAAACGAACTAATACATTATTGAGAAAATTTTTATGATGGGGGTTAGCATTAACATTGTTAATGATCACATTATCGCCAATGCCAGATATCATTAATATTCTTTCTGCTTGCTCATTTAACATCTCATAAACATCGGGCGTAAATAACCGCCTTAGATAATAATCAATCCCAACAGAAAATTTACGGTCAATAGGATTTGGATTGTGTTGTTTGTCAAACGCGTGCGATAGCTTGCACGATATCAACCTTAGCAAATGCATTTTACGTTGATCGTTGCCGCTTTGTGGTCGCGGTGATGGAGTTTGCAAAATTTCAATTTCGGGTGCATCGCCATCATCAGTGCGCGATGTATTGCAACTATGGCAAATTGTATTTAGGGCTTCTTTCGCCGAAAGAATGCTTTCCTCGGCAATATCATTATCAATGTATTGTTTGTTTTCGAGAACGAATTCAAACAATTCACTAACAATGGCGTGAACCCGCACTGGCCCGTCATCACCAGCAGATTTATCGGTGTTATTCAAAATTTAGGCGCCCCCGCCGAAATATTAATAAATATATATATAATTTATTTTGTCATAAATTATTGCCACTAACAACCTAACTTATTTTACCCAACTTCAGCCAATATATCCGTATGCGACGCCAAGCAAAAACACCCCTAAAAATGCACGGTATATTACAAATGGGGCGAAGGTGGCTCTTCGCAACCATGCCATCATCAGGAAAATAGCAACCAACGCCGAAACAAATGAAAGAGCAGCGGCAATAAAAGCACTTGCGCTAATGCTTGCGTCACCAATCTTTAATAGTTCGTACCCTTTTAGTGTGCCTGCACCAATAATGGTTGGAATGGACAGCAGCATGGAAAATCGCGCCGCGTCGGTTCGTTCCATTCCCAAAAGCCTGCCAGCGGTCATGGTGATCCCTGAGCGTGATGTGCCGGGAATCAGCGCCAGCGTTTGTGCTAAACCAATGGCGATTACGTCAAAAAATTTTAAATGCTCAATACGTTTTAGCGTCAGACCGAATTTATCAGTAATCCATAGCAGTATACCAAAACCAAGTGTCGCCCAACCAATTACCAAAATTGAACGAATGCCATCTGGAAATATTTTATTGACCACAAAACCAGCTATCACAACTGGGATAGTGGCAACTATAAGATACACCGCCAAACGTGCGCCATCGTTATAGCCGCGCCCTTTGGCCATGCGCCACAGGCCATTTATCATGTCAAAAATATCGCCTTTGAAATAAAGCATCACCGCACCCAACGTGCCAACATGAACGGCAACGTCTATTAGCAGCCCTTGGTCTTTCCATCCCAATGCCCACGGGACCAAAACTAAGTGCCCGGATGAACTGATGGGCAGAAATTCAGTTATCCCCTGCACCAGCGCAAGAACGGCAATATGCAAAAATGGCAGCATTTTTTATCCCGGTTTTTTATATCCCCTACCCACCCATGGCGGGTTAATGGGAACCTTATCGTACTGTTTTTGTGCTCGCAAATGACGGGAATCACAAGGATTTTCACGGCTCGAGGAAATTTGAAATAAAAAAGGGACAGGAATATTGTCCAATTAGTACCAAATTGGTACTTTTTCCCGGAATTCTGCGGCTTTTCTTTTGATTTCACTTCGGCTAATGTCGCCATCCCTGCTTAAATGCCGCCACATAAAGAAGCGGCCATCATAAAAAGTTTATGCCGCACACACCGGCAATATTTTGAGGAAGACCCTAACCATGACCATAGCTTGTGGCTTGCCCCCCCGTCAGGGCCTGTATAACCCGGAAAACGAACACGACAACTGTGGTGTTGGTTTTATCTGCAATATAAAAAATAAGCAGAGCCACGACATAATCAAAAAAGGTTTGCAGATTCTGGTTAACCTAGACCACCGCGGCGCCGTTGGGGCCGACCCATTAGCGGGCGATGGTGCAGGCATAATAATTCAAATACCCCACAGGCTACTTTCCGAAGAATGTTCAAAATTAGGTTTTGATTTACCCAAACAAGGCGATTACGCGGTTGGGCAAATTTTCTTGCCGCGCGACGCAAAAAGCCGCGCGCGCTGTGAAAAAGCATTTGAAACCGTAATTGAACGCGAAGGCCAAGTATTGCTGGGCTGGCGCGATGTTCCGGTTGATAATTCATGTTTGGGCGAAAGCGTAAAGTCAGATGAACCCGTGGTTCGGCAAAT
>JAOUJU010000236.1 GCA_029883045.1 Rhodospirillaceae bacterium | reverse complement strand
ATATCCCACTTGGTCTGGCGCAAACACTGGCACAAACTGCGGCTGGGGGAAATTAAATGCAAAAAAATATAGATAAAAAAATGGCTAACAATACAAATAATACAACCCCCCCAACACGCCCTGAAGACATGCATTGGTTGGTTAGGCCAAAAACTATACGCAAGTTATGGATCGGTGGAATAGCTCTGCTGGCCATTATTGTTGCAATGGGTTCATTTGCACATCCACATGTATATTTTGGCATTGAAGGAACGTTTGGATTTTTTGCTTGGTACGGGCTTGTTACCTGCGTGGTCATGGTTATTGGATCTAAGCTTTTGGGCATGGCTTTAAAGCGGGGAGAAAATTATTATGACTGACGGCATGTTTCCGCCCGGATTGGTGTTAATATTGGGCGCATTCGCCTTGCCTTTTGTTTCTGGCCACATCAGAAGCGCGCTTGTATTGCTGCTTCCGCTTATTACCCTTGGGTTGGTGCAAGGTGTGCCAGATGGGGTATCGCTTAGCATGCCATTTATGCATTACCAACTTGAACTACTAAATGGCAGCAATCTCTCTAGATTGTTTGCAACAATTTTTGCATTGATGGCGTTTGTTGGCGGTTTGTTTTCGCTTAACCAAAAATCTGTGGTGGAAATATCATCTGCATTTGCCTATGGCGGAAGCGCAATAGGCGTGGCCTTTGCCGGTGACCTAATCACCATGTTTATTTATTGGGAGCTAATGGCGATTGGTTCGTCGTTGATTATATGGTCTGCATTAAGCGAGGACTCATACAGGGCATCAATGCGTTATATACTGATGCATATACTTGGCGGGGTAATTTTGATGGTTGGGGTGGTCGCCCATGTGGTTGACACCGGATCAATCGAATTTGGCGCGATGGAGCTTGGTAGTTTTGGCACATGGATGATGTTGATTGGTTTTCTTATTAATGCCGGCGCTCCACCGTTTTCATCATGGCTGCCCGATGCATACCCCGAAGCATCGTGGTCGGGTACCGTTTTTCTTTCGGCGTTTACCACCAAAACTGCGGTGTTTGTTTTGCTGAAGGGTTTTCCCGGAGAAGAAATTTTAATCTGGGTTGGCCTATATATGATTATGTATGGCATTATTTATGCCCTGCTAGAAAATGACATGCGACGAATTTTGGCATACTCCATCATAAATCAGGTTGGTTTTATGGTAGTCGGTGCTGGCATTGGCACAGAAATGGCAATTAATGGTGCAGCCGCCCATGCCTTTACCCACATTATATATAAAGCGCTTTTACTTATGAGCGCAGGTTCGGTTATGTACATGACCGGAGGGAAAAGAAAATGCACTGATTTGGGCGGACTATTCCAATCAATGCCCTTAACCGCAACGGCGGGAATTATAGGCGCGCTGGCTATTTCATCGTTCCCGTGGACTAGTGGTTTTGTTTCCAAATCAATGACCACTCAAGCAGCCGCAGATGTGGGGCTTGGATTTACCTGGTTTTGGATGATGGCGGCTAGTGCCGGGGTTTTTCTTCACGCTGGTATCAAATTCCCGTGGTTTGTATTTTTCCAAAAAGACAGCGGGCTCAGGCCCAAGGATCCACCATGGAATATGAAGGCTGCAATGATAATATTTGCGTTTTTATGCATCGCCATTGGGGTTTATCCGGCCCCACTTTACGCTATGTTGCCCTTTCCGACCGAATATGAGCCATATACATACGCTCACGTTATGGAAATGCTGCAAATACTTCTGTTTTCTGGCTTGGCGTTCTTCCTTGCCTTGCCATTAATGAAGCGCACCCTGACCATAACCCTTGATACTGACTGGTTTTTCCGCAAGCTTGGGTTAAGCCTAGCGCGGACGGCAACTGTTCTTGTGGGTGCCATACTGGCCACCATTCATAGGATGCGCGACAGGTCTGTTGGCTGGGCTATCAGCACCGCCTTTAACCACCATGGGCCACGCAGTGCACTGGCAAAGACCGCGCCAGCAGGGCTAATGGTGATGTGGACAATATTATTATTACTTGTTTATCTTGTGATTTACCTATTCGTCTAGATATGCAACAAAATAGCCCCTACGCGACTTTACTGGGACCTCCCAAAATGCCGTGTATGCAAAAAATATTAAAATATTAACTGACTACATGGAGGAATAAAAATATGCGTTTTCTGAAAATTGCGGCTATTTCCGCTACTGTGTTTGCGGCAACCGCTGCAACCGCCACAACTGCCTCAGCTAATGAGTGCGACGCCGGCGAAATGGTTATTAAATTTTCGCACGTTGTTGCTGCCACTGGCCACCCCAAAGGTGATGCCGCAACTATGCTTGCCGAACGCGTTAACAAAGAAATGAACGGCACTGCTTGTATGGAAGTTTTCCCTAACTCAACATTGTATGATGATGACAAAGTTATGGAAGCACTTCTTTTGGGCGACGTTCAGTTAGCGGCCCCTTCTCTTTCAAAGTTCGAAGCATATACCCTTAAATACCGCGTATTTGATTTGCCATTCATGTTTGCAAATCAAGATGCCTTTACCAAATTTACCACAGGCAAAGATGGTCAAAAACTTCTTGGTGCAGCAGCATCAAGCGGTTATCAGGGTCTTGGTTATTGGTTCTCTGGCATGAAGCAATTCACCGCCAAAAAACCACTTATCAAACCATCTGATGGTAATGGCCTTAAATTCCGCGTTCAGACATCTGACGTGGCCGTGGCTATGATTGAAGCCATGGGTGGTTCTGCGCAGAAGCTTGCCTTTAAGGAAGTTTATGGCGCACTGCAGACCGGTGTTGTTGATGGACAGGAAAATTCTTGGTCAAACATCTACACCAAAAAATTCTTTGAAGTACAAGATGGCGTAACTGAAACCAACCACCAGGTTTTGGCTTATTTGTTTGTTACCTCAAAAGAATGGCTTGATGGCCTACCTGCAGACGTTCGCAGCCAGTTCATGAAAATTTCCAACGAAGTAACCCAAGCGGCAAATGCTGCGGTTGGTAAAAAAGAATCCATGAACCGTGAAAACGTTCTTAAAGCTGGCGGCACAATTCGTGAATTAACCCCTGCACAGCGCAAAGTATGGGTTGATACCATGAAGCCAGTTTGGGCAAGGTTTGCCAAAGACATCGGTCAAGATTTGATTGATGCGGCAAGCGCAAATTAACTTCAGTTAACGCTGATTATAAACTTTTCCGCCCGGATATTTGCTTATCCGGGCGGAATTGCTTTAGTATCTTTGTGACGACTCCTATTATATTAACAGCAACAATATGTTATTTTTAACCGGGATGGCTAAATGGGACTACCGATTGCAATAATTGTTTTTTTGGTCCTGCTGTTTTTTGTTGAACGCGCAAAACCAAACCTTGTTACCCGCATTGAAGAAAATGTTC